>CAZPNJ010000050.1:0-10913 GCA_964587765.1 uncultured Prevotella sp. | reverse complement strand
GGTTGCGCTCTTGGGGCAGTTGTATTTCATAGACAGCGCCTTGTGCGAAATCGGCGTCTTGTGGCTCTTCTGCCACACGCTGCTTGCCGATGGTTATTTCTCTGAGAGTGCCAGCCTCGCTAACCTTTTTGTATGCAGCCGAAATGGTTTCGGTTGTGGGCAGGTCGGTAAGGAACAAATGCTCGGCATCGTATTTTGAAACGAGGTAAACCTCAGTATTGCCAATCTTGCAGATGGCTCGCTTGCTGCCAGACTTTGTCTTGATGACCTTGCCATTGATAGATATAATCGGCTTTATGCCAGGTATTTGCATTAAGTAAACCTTGTCATTGTTGTTTGCCACAAGTTGGGCTGTGGCGTAGTCAATGGTAATGTCGCCAATCTTAATGTTGACCGGCAGTATAAAACTTGCGCCAGCAGGAACGGTGATGCTCTTTGGCAGAATGTTCTTACCGTTAATGTTGAAGTTTATGTCATTTTTGCTTGATAGCGATGCAAAGCGCTCGTAGTTGTTGACAAAGATAAAGCCAGCACCGTTAAGGCTTCTGTAAGTCCAGCGCAGATAGGTGTCTATGCCTTTGGTCTGTGGCTGTGAAGCCTGAGGATAGTGAGCCTCCATTGGTGCGAGAAGTGTGCCGAAATCTTGCATGAACAGATGAAGTGGACGCAATGTGAAGTAAGATTCGTTTCTTTGTCCGAACTCACCCAACGGAGCCTGAAAATCGTAAGTCTTTACAGGCATATCGTTGTAGTTGGTGGCTTGGGTGCGCTGATTTTCCTGTAGATAGGTGAGCTTGCCATCGGGGTTAGTTCCGCCATGATACATATAATAACCCAAAAGATTGCTGCCGCAACCCAGTTTTACCAACGCTGAACTATACACGTCCATTGGCGCAATCCATATACGACGATGATATGAAGTACCGCTCCTGTCCCTGACCTGAGACCACTCCGTATGAAGTCATCATGCCGCCACCCTGTTCGCAGGTGAAGAATGGGTAGTTTTGTTCGATGTCTTCGGCTTTCTGCTTGCCTAATTGTTCAGTGGCAGTAGCCGTTGGTATGCGATATGGCTTGAAGTTAAAGGCTTGGTAGTAATTGCCACAACCCTCGGTCAGCTCTCTGTCCCAGAATCCGTCGGAATAATCTCCGTATAGTGGCAGAAGTTCGCCAAAGGGAACGGGAGTAGCCAACTTAGGCCAGCCAGTGCGAGTATAGAAGGGTAGGGAGAATCCAATCTCGTTAGCCATCTTCTTCAAAGCCATAAGGTAAGAGCCCTTGCCACGATACTCATTGTCGAACTGAACGGCTATCAGTGGGCCGCCATCTTTCCATTGCAATCCCTTTACCTGTGTGAAAATCTGTTCGTACAACTGACGGACGTATTTCATAAAGGTAGGTTCTTCGCTTCTCATTCGGCAACCTTTGGTAAACATCCAGTCGGGTATGCCACCATTGCGAGCTTCGCCATGACAGAAAGGACCAACTCTGAGTATGACTGGCATCTGCGCACGTCGGCACTCTTCAAGGAAAGCCCTCAGCGAGCGCTGTCCGCTCCAGTCGAACTGCCCCTCAATCTCTTCGATATGATTCCAAAAGCAGTAGGTGGCAATCATGGTTATGCCCCCTTCTTTCATCTTTTGAAGTTCCTTGGCCCATGCGGCTCTGTTGACTCTTGAATAGTGGATTTCGCCCATTACAGGCATTACTCTCTGGTGATTGGCGAAAAGACTGAGTGAGTCCCAAGTGATTTCTTTGTGCCAAAGATTTGTATTGGCAAAGCACTGCATCTGAACAGCTGCCAAAATAAGTAGTAATATCTTTTTCATTTGTTGGTTAGGGTAGGCTTTGAGAGCCTATTCTTGTAGGTTGATATAGGAATAATGTGTGAATATGTTTTATTCATCGGCTTTGTTGGAAAGCATAAAGCCAACGTCAGTGATGCCTGGCAGTGGCGTTCGCATCATGTCGTGGCGTATGCTGACATGAAGAAAGTCGCCCTTGTTCAGGTAGAGAGTGTTGAGCGGATAAGCGTATTGGAAAGAACTTATTCCGTTGCCCTGTTGCTGCCCACGAGGGTTGGTAAGTTTGCAATCAAGATATTGCGTGAATTTCTTTCCGCTTGGCAAGACGGTAGTTTCAACAACCATGTTTACTGCCATAAAAGGATAAGTGTTGTTTATGCGCAGTTGCAACTCTGGCGCATAAGCACCTTTCTCAGCCAAAGGATTAATATCGAAAGAAAAGATTTCGCTTTTCTCCCACCCTTGTTCTGAAACGTGCTCATAGTGGTCGTACACCACTCCTCGCTTGCAGGAATTGAATAAATTAAGGGCTATAAATGCCACCAGTGCACTTATAACCCCTAATTTTATATTGGAAAACTTATTGTTGCTCATTCTTTGGGCTGTTGTGTGGCCTTTGTTGCTGTTGTTTGCCGTTTTGCTGGTTTGGGCGTGGCTGGTTGTTGTTTTTGCCCTGCTGTTGGTTCTGTGGGCGATTGCCTTGTTTGCCCTTGCCTTGGCCACCTTGTTTGTTCTTCTTGCGACGTTTGCTCTTGTCGAATCGACTGATGTCGGCTCCTGCCAGAAGGTCGATAGGCTTTGCAGCCTCGCGCTTCTTGCCATCGTCGGTCAGCGACAGTGGTTTCTCGCCATTCTTATTCATCATGATAATCTCGCGAGCCCTTGCAGCGGAAATGGTTTCGGTGTTGGCTGCCAGATTTTTATCGGTAGAGTAGGTGATGGTGCCAGTGAGAATGTCGCGCTTAAACATATAGAAATCATTGTCTTGCGTCTGCAGCACAATGTCTTTAGCAGGCAATCCTTTGCTTGCCTCCATGTAGTCGTCAACCTCGTAGTTCAGACAGCATTTCAGTTTGGCGCACATGCCAGCCAACTTCTGAGGGTTAAGCGATATGTCTTGTATTCTGGCAGCGCTGGTGTTTACTGAAGAGAAGTTTTTCATCCATGTAGCACAGCAAAGCTCTCTACCACAAGGACCTGTGCCACCTATACGCCCTGCCTCTTGGCGAGCGCCAATTTGCTTCATCTCAATGCGCACGTGGAAGTTTTCTGCCAACACCTTAATTAATTGACGGAAGTCAACACGCTCGTCGGCGATATAATAGAATATGGCTTTGTTTCCATCGCCCTGATATTCTACGTCGCCTATCTTCATGCTCAGTCCGAGGTCTTTGGCTATCTGGCGAGAGCGAATCATGGTGTCGTGTTCACGAGCTTTTGCCTCACGAAACTTCTCCATGTCAACCTCTTTAGCGTGGCGATATACTCGCTTTATTTCATCGGCAGAGCGCAGGTTTGCCTTCTTTACTTGCAGTATTGCCAAGCGCCCTGTCATGGTAACAACGCCAATGTCATGACCAGGGTTAGCCTCCACAGCCACTACATCGCCCTTTTTCAGTTCAAGGTTGTTGACATTGTGGAAGTAGCCCTTTCGAGTATTCTTAAACTGCACCTCAACAAGGTCGGTAAAGCCCTTGTTACCTGGCACGTCAGCCAGCCAGTCGTAAGTGTTCAGCTGGCGATCTTGGCGTCCGCAGGCTGCGCAGCAGAGTCCTCTGTCGGCATCGTTGGATAATTTATAGTCTAAGTTTTGAAAATCCATATTTATACTTTCTGTTTTATCTGTATTATTATGTTCAGCGCCAAGTCGTAGAACACGATATTGGCATTGGCGTTCTGGCCTATGTCGTGAATGGCGCGCTGCAATATTTCGGATATAGCTATTACGTTGGCCTCGTTGATGAAACGGGCGAAGTTTTTGGCGAAGTCCTCTTCAGCCTTAGTCATGTAGATAAGCTCTGGCTCATGGAAGTTGTACATGAAGTTTTCACGAATCATGCGCAGGAAGTACTCCAGCAGTCGTTTCTGCTTCTCTCTGCCGAATGGCTTGCTTATCTTGTCGTTAGCCCACTGTTTCAGTCCTCTTACGTCTTTGGTGTAAGCCATGCGCATCAGAGTTTTGAACAATTCAAGAAACTCATTGTCTTCGTTGTCAGCGCTAAGCGTGCCAATGGCTCTCAGCCAACTGCCACCTGCTATTCGGGCTATGCGCTTGGCGTCTTCGCTGCCAATGCCTCTGCGCTCAACGAGAGCTTGCTCAATGGCAGAGGTCTCGATTTGTGGCACGTCAATACGCTGCACGCGACTACGAATAGTATCGAGCAGTTTCTCTGGCTCTTCGCAAACCATTATGAAGATAGTCTGCAAAGGAGGTTCTTCAAGTAACTTCAGTATTTTGTTGGCACACTCTTCGTTCATTCTCTCAGGCAGCCACATGATGTCTATTTTATAGCCACCCTGACTTGACTTCAAACTGAGTTTGTGAATGAGGTCGTTGCTTTCGCCAACACCGATTATGGCTTGCTGATTTTCAGCACCCATATATGTCATCCATTGGCTTAGCGTAAATGAAGTGCCTTCTTTTAATAACATCTCGCGCCACTCTCTGCCATAGTCGTCGCACTTTGGCTTGTAATCGCTTGAGACGCCTTTGGGCTTTATTATAGGGAAAGAGAAGTTCAAGTCGGGGTGATCCCAATGTCTGAGCATTGCTTCGGCTTTGCTGTCGTTGTCAGCTCCGTCACGTTCGCCAAGAATATAACTGGCAAAGGCTAAGGCAAGCGACATTTTACCGACGCCTTTTGGTCCACATAGCATTAGCGCATGTGGTAAACGATTGGCTGTTACCAATTGTTGCAGGCGCTCTTTAGTAGCTTCTTGACCTATTACTTCGCTAAACTTCATTCTTTACTGTGGTGTGTATAAGTTGAGAGTGTTATTAAAAACTTATGGTTTGTGGGCTGTGATTGCCTCGCAAATCTTCATTAGTGGGCAAAGTTACAAAGATATTTGCAAAAAGAGAGATAAAAAATGTGTGAATTTGTTGTAGCCTACCGTTTTAATTCATATCTTTGCGAAATAAATCGTAAAACTTTATGCTATGAAGAAATTGACGATGTTGTTGAGTCTGGCACTTGTAGTGACTATGGTGATGGCCGTGCCAGCAAAGAAACTCAAGAGAACGATAACACTGACAGATGGCTCGAAAATTGAGGCAACTTATTATGGTGATGAAACCAATCATTTTTATTTAGGAGACAATGGCGTGCGCTATGTGCCAAGCGCTGACAATAGTCATGTGTTTGTGGCTTTAAGCGAGGCGATGGCGAAAAGTCGCTATGCCAAGCAGTTGACAAGAACCATCAGTTCAAACAATCGCAGAGCAGCAAGACTGATGGCTGCCAGAAAAGCCAAAACTTATACAGGAAAGAAGAAAGGTATTATAATATTGGTAAACTTCTCTGACAAGAAGTTTGCTCAGTCAAATACTCGTGAATTGTTTGACAGCATTGCCAATGCCAATAATTATTCCAGCCAGCAGTGCCCATACGGCTCGGTTCACGACTATTTCTATTCGCAAAGTCAGGGACAGTTTGACTTGGAGTTTGACGTGGTCGGACCAGTTTCCCTGCCACACTCTTATTCATATTACGGGGGCAATAATGAAGATAACGAAGACACATATCCTGCGACTATGGCTGTTGACGCTTGCAAACTGGTTGACAGTCAGGTGAATTTCGCTGATTACGATTGGGATGGCAATGGTGAGGTTGACCAGGTGTTTGTGCTTTACGCATGGCATGGCGAGGCTACTTACGACGACCCTAACACCGTTTATCCGCATGAGTGGGAGCTGGCAAGCTCGGAATATGGCAGAAAGTTGCGCCTTGATGGCGTAAACATCAATACTTACGCTTGTGCTTCGGAGCTGGCAGACGAAGATGATATGTTGAGTGGAATAGGAACAATATGTCATGAGTTTTCTCACTGTCTTGGCTTCCCCGATATGTATGATACAGAGTATGAAAACTTTGGCATGGGCGATTGGGACTTGATGGACGGAGGTAGTTACAACGGCGACAATCAAAACGGCATGTGTCCTCCGTCTTACAGCTGTTATGAGCGTATGGTTGCTGGCTGGCAGATGCCAATAGAGTTGAAAAATGATACAGTTGTAAGTAATGTTGACGCTATTGCCAACGATGGTAACACTTTTATCATATATAACCCTGGCCACAAAGACGAGTTTTTCACGATGGAAAATCGTCAGCGCATTGGTTGGGACGCTTTTGTGCCAGACGCAGGTGTTCTGATTCTTCACATAGACTATCACAAAAACGCATGGGACGACAATGTGGTCAACACCACAACTGGCGAATATGCCCTCTACGACCATGAGTGCGCAACGGTGGTTCATGCTGACAACTCTATCGGCTTTTATGGACGAAACGGCAGACTTATCTCAGACGACTATGACGTTTTCCCGTTTGGGCAGCTTGACAGTTTGACCAATAACTCTACGCCAAACTTCAACCTTTATAATATGTCGGCTGACGGAACGAATAAATTGCCCTATGCCATCAGAGCGATAAAACTCAGTGAAAGTGGTAAGGCAAGCTTTGAATTTGACAATTTGGCAGAAACAGCTACTAAATTGAGCCAAACTTCTGCCAACGAAACAAAGGCTACACCTTATATATATAATATGTGTGGTCAGCACATGGGCAACAAGGCTGACCGATTGCCTAAGGGCATATATATAATAGGTGGAAAACGGGTTGTAAAAGAATAGAAAACAATCACGCCCTACACTAAAATTAGTTGCGCCTATGATTAAAATTAGTCTCAGGCGCAACTAATTCTATTCATAGGCGAGACTATTTTTGTCCCTTATCGAGTGGTGTTTTAAATGTTAATGGCATGGCTTTTGCTTAAAGGGTGAGTGAATCAAAAAAGGAGAATACAACTATGACATTCGACAAGTTTACTATTAAAGCGCAAGAGGCTGTTCAAGCAGCCATAAACAAAGCGGCTGAACTGGGCAATCAGGCTATTGAACCGGTTCACTTGATGCTTGGTGTAATGGATAAGGGTAAAGACGTGGTGCAATTCGTTTTCCAGAAAATGGGCGTTAACCCCGTTCAGGTAGAACAACTGGTGAACGGAGAACTCTCGCACTTGGCAAAGGTGCAGGGCGGACAGCCATATCTTTCAAACGAAACAAGCCAAGTGCTGACCAACGCTCAGCAGATAGCAACGAAGCAGGGCGATGAGTTCGTGAGCATTGAACCTATACTGATGGCATTGCTGCAAGTGCCGTCAACTGTCAGCCGAATAATGAAGGATGCAGGGTGCACAGAAAAAGAAATGAGCAAGGCCATTGAGGCTTTGCGTGGCGGACAGAAAGTGACCTCGCAGAGTGGTGACGAGAATTATCAAGCTCTCTCGAAATATGCAAAGAACTTGGTAGAGCAAGCCCGACAAGGAAAGCTCGACCCTGTCATTGGCAGAGATGATGAAATACGCAGGGTGTTGCAGATTCTTTCTCGCCGAACAAAGAACAATCCTATTCTTATAGGTGAGCCTGGCACAGGTAAAACGGCAATAGTCGAGGGCTTGGCTGAGCGTATAGTCAGAGGCGACGTCCCTGAAAATCTGAAGAACAAGCAACTATTCTCTTTGGATATGGGTGCGCTGGTGGCTGGTGCAAAGTACAAAGGCGAGTTTGAAGAGCGACTGAAGAGTGTTATCAACGAGGTGAAGAAGGCCGATGGCGACATAATTCTTTTCATCGACGAAATTCACACACTTGTTGGCGCAGGTGGTGGCGAGGGCGCTATGGACGCAGCAAACATATTGAAGCCAGCCCTTTCGCGTGGCGAGCTGCGTGCCGTTGGTGCAACCACCCTTAACGAGTATCAGAAGTATTTCGAGAAAGACAAGGCGCTTGAACGTCGTTTCCAAACCGTTATGGTGGAAGAACCAGACGAGGTTGAGGCCATTTCTATACTTCGTGGCTTGAAAGAAAGATACGAGAATCACCACAAGGTTAGAATACAAGACGATGCTTGTATAGCAGCCGTAAGGCTTTCGCAGAGATATATCTCAGACCGTTTTCTGCCAGACAAGGCTATTGACCTTATGGACGAGGCAGCAGCGAAACTTCGCATGGAGCGTGACTCTGTGCCAGAGGAGCTTGATGAAATAACTCGCCATCTGAAACAGTTGGAAATTGAGCGCGAGGCGATAAAGCGTGAGAACGACCAGCCAAAGATTGCTCAACTGGATAAGGAAATAGCCGAATTGAAAGATCAGGAAAAGACTTTCCGTGCTAAATGGGAAGGCGAAAAGGGACTTGTTGACAGAATTCAGCAAGATAAGCAACAGATGGAGCAACTGAGGTTTGATGCAGAGAAAGCCGAGCGTGAGGGCAACTACGAGAAAGTCGCTGAAATACGCTATGGCAAACTGAAGCAACTTCAAGAGGATATTGATAACATTCAGCTGCAACTTCACGCTTCGCAAGGAGGCTCGGCAATGGTGCGCGAGGAGGTAACTGCCGATGATATTGCTGAGGTGGTAAGTCGCTGGACGGGAATACCTGTGAACAGAATGTTGCAGAGCGAGCGTGAGAAGCTGTTGCATCTTGAGGCTGAGTTGCACAAACGTGTTGTCGGACAGGAAGAAGCCATCGAGGCAGTGAGCGATGCCGTTCGCCGTTCTCGTGCAGGGCTTCAAGACCCTAACCGTCCGATTGCCTCGTTCATCTTCCTTGGCACAACTGGTGTTGGTAAGACTGAACTGGCAAAGGCGCTGGCTGAATATCTGTTCTCAGATGAAAAGATGATGACTCGTATTGATATGAGCGAGTATCAAGAGAAGTTCAGCGTTTCACGTCTTATAGGAGCGCCTCCAGGATATGTGGGCTATGATGAGGGTGGACAGCTTACTGAGGCTGTTCGTCGCAAGCCTTACAGCGTAATCTTGTTTGATGAGATTGAAAAAGCTCATCCTGATGTGTTCAACATCTTGCTGCAAGTGCTTGACGATGGTCGCCTTACTGACAACAAGGGTAGGGTGGTGAACTTCAAGAACACCATTATTATAATGACCTCTAATCTTGGCAGCCAATACATACAGAGCCAGTTTGAGACGCTCACCGACGAAAATCGTGCCACTGTCATTGAGGAGACAAAGCGCGATGTTATGGAAATGCTGAAGAAGACTATCCGTCCAGAGTTCCTTAACCGTATCGATGAAACGATAATGTTCTTGCCTCTGTCAAAGAGCGAAATCTCTAATGTCGTTGTCATGCAGATGAATCGTGTTAAGGCGATGCTCGCTTCGCAGGGCTTCACGCTTGACTGGACTCCTCAGGCAATCGACTTCCTCGCTGACGTGGGCTACGACCCTGAGTTTGGCGCACGACCAGTAAAGCGAGCCGTTCAAAGCTATGTGCTTAACGACCTCTCAAAGAAGATTCTGGCAGAAGAAGTGCTGCCCGACAAGCCAATCACCATTGATTGCTTCGGAGAGGGATTGGTATTTCGTAACTAAGGGCTTCTAAGAGAAGTTATAATGAAGTTAAAGGGAAGTAAAAGGGTTTTACTTCCCTTTAACTTCCCTAAAACTTCCCTTTTATTCCTTTCCCTTCACTTTTCTGAAAAAATTCTGCGTAAATCTAAATCTTCGTTCGTATTTATATATGTAAGGGTCAAGGTAGGGCCTGTCAAACCCTCCTCTTTGCCTTGCTGGAAACTTGAATCATAAAAATGTTATATAACTAAATTTCTTGTATAGAGTATGAACTACCACTTTCTCAAACTACCTAAAAGTTTGCTAAAAACTTTTTGCGTGGCGATGCTGTGTGTAGGTTTCTCTAACTGTACGGATGACTATGACCTTGACGACAAGGGTAATTACCCAAGTTGGCTTGGTAATAGTATCTATGCGGAACTGAGCAATCCTAACCAAAGCATCTTGACTGGTACCTTTAAGAACTATGTCAAGCTGATTGATGACCTTGGCTATGCCGAGACAATGAGCAAGACTGGTTCTAAAACGGTGTTCCCAGCCAATGATGAAGCTTTTAACCGCTTCTATGCAAACAACTCGTGGGGTGTTTCTTCTTACGAAGACCTTACCACTGCGCAGAAGAAGCTGTTGCTTTATTCATCAATGCTTGACAACGCTATCCTTGTGGAAATGTTGTCAAACGTTAGTTACGATGCAACGAGCGTTAGCTCTGGTATTGCACTGAAGCATGCCACCAACGCAAACGTCATCGATTCAATTACCCATATCTATGGTGTAGCAGGTATGCCAAAGAACAATAAGTTCTGGGAACCTTATTATAGTAAAGGTATAGACCTCGTAAGTGACGGTACCACACCTATGATGGTACACTTCACTCAGGAGCAGATGACTTCCAACGACATTACTACCGACGGAAGCAAGAGCGACTTCGCCATCATCACAGGTTCTGAGTATAACGATTCGGCTAACTCGGCTTACATCTTCCGTAATCCAATCATCAATGCCGACGTCACTTGCAAAAACGGATATATTCACCAGTTGCAGGACGTGCTTGTTCCCCCAGGCAACCTTGCTGAGGTTATAGCAAACAATGGCGAGACCAATCTCTTCAGCAGTATGCTTGACCGTTTCTCAGCGCCTTTCTTTGATGGAACAACCACAACCCTTTATAACGACTATGCAACAGCTAACGGTCTTACACTGATAGACTCTATCTATCAGAAGCGTTACTTCAGTAGCCGTTCACAGGGCTCTTCAAGCTCTGTTTCTTCACCTCTTGGAACAGCTCCTAACAAGGAACCTTTCACAAGTATGTTGAAGATTGACCCGGGATGGAATACCTAAGACAGCCCTTCGCTAACCAACTCTTTGCGAGTAAACTTGTGTACCCTAAGCCCATAGCGCTTGCGAACCATCTCAGTGATTTTAGCAAACTTATCGGGCACTACTTCGGGCACTTTTACCTTACACTCTACGTAATCATTATCCTTATTGAATCCGTCGATAGCCTCA
>CAZPNJ010000049.1:8860-10929 GCA_964587765.1 uncultured Prevotella sp. | reverse complement strand
CATTTGACAAGGACAACACCATCTGTCGTTTCGTAACCAGTTGGGCTACCACCGACGAGCAAATGAAATTCTTGGAGAGCATTATTTAGCGCAATACAAGAGGTTGCGTATAAGAACATAAAAAAGATGGCGTTTCACATAAACGGAAACGCCATCTTTTATTTATATAATAGGTAATTTGTTTTTTAGAAATCAATGTCTATACCAGCGCCGAGCACTTTGTTGGTGCGGGTGAAGTCGTCGGTACACTTAACCTCTGTACCCTGAATTTCTGAGGTATAGTCTTTCTTGAAGTGCTTGTAGTCTGTGAAGAAGTAAGCCACGTTTACGCTTACCTTCTTAGCAATCTTGTACTTCAGACCAAAGCCAAAGCTGTAGCTGCTTGTCAGGAAGCTCATGTCAGAAAGGAACTCACCATTGCCAAACTTATAGTCGGTGATTTGTCCACCACAGCTTACTGTCAGGTCCTTTGTAGCGTCCCACTCAACACCTGCGAGATACTCCTGAGTGTTACCTTTCAGAGTCTTTTGTTTGTCGTTAGCCATTTCTGCGTCCTTGTCGAAATAGTAGTGCCAGCTGCCCATTACTCTTAATGAAGGCAAAACGCTGTACTGCGCACCAAGGGAGAAAATACCAGGCTGGTCACCTGGTGTGTTTACTCCGTCTTGGAAAAGTCCAGTATCATCAATTTTTGTGTGGTTTTCTATATTGAAATGAGTTGTAAATTCAAGACGTGTACCAATGTTCAGATTGCCATAACGGAAGTCTGCGCCGATGATAGGTGTAATGCTCCAACCGTATTGTGAACAGTCGAGATACTTATCAGCAAACTGCTCTTTAGTTTGGTTCATCTTTGAAGCGCCCTGAGCGTATTGCTGAGCCATAGCCTCGTATGTAGCCTTCTGTGTAGCATCGGTCATTTCCGTTGAGCGCATCTTATAGTAGAAAGCCATATTCTTGAAAGTCTCAGCCTGCTCGCCGAAATAGTTATACAGGTTCATCTTCTCACCGTTAATGGTTGACGAGATGTTGCGAATGTTGCCTTCGTATTTGTTCCATACATAGTTAAAGCGACCACCACCATAAACGGCAACATGCTCGTTAAACTTATATGTTACACCAAGTTGGAAACCGAATATATACTGCTGACCACTCATATAACTGTTTAGGCTGTATGCTGCCTTTGTAGGGTCAGTGTTAAGTCCCTGCTGGTAAAGCAGTGCAGGAACCATTGCCGCAGAGCGCTCAAACGATGCCAGACCATTGTTGAACGTACACTGGCCGCCACCGCCAACGAAGGCGAAGCTTGCCTGAAAGCCCCAGTGGTCGTAGTTAAGAGCTGCCTGAATAGAAGGCAGTACAGGCACTGATGCAGTACCTCTGTATTTCTTTATGCCATTCTCGTCGCCGCCATTCATCTTAAATGGCTGGTAGAATGGAGTACCCTGAAGCGCAGGCACCGTGATGCCGCTGTTTATGGTACGGGTTTGATAAACGTTCTGTACGTTGAAAGAAAGGTGAAAACCATTGTCAAGAAAAGCTACACCGGCAGGGTTGGAATAAACGCCGTCAATAGCGATAACGCCGTCACGTGCAAAGTTGCGATTAAATGCAATGTTCTGATTGGTGTTGGTGAGCAAACCACCAGCGTAGGCTGTGCCAGCTGACATCATTGAGATGGCAAGAAGGCAGATAGTCTTTAATCTTTTCATCTTTGAAATTTTGCTAATTTATCTTTATAAAACGGCTGCAAAGGTATGGCGATATTTCACAAACAAACGAAAAGTGTGCAAGTTTTAAGTTCCGTTAACTTAATTATTCCTCAGAATTGCACAGAAAAGCCTTTTTGAGCAAGAAAAAATGTGTTTGGGATAACTTTAGAAGCAAAAATCGGTTGCAAATGCACCCTTTTTATGAAAAAGCAGGTTTGTTTTTCAGTTGGGCGAATATGCTAAGATGAATGGCAGCGGTAACTGTCCAAGATATTGGAAAACAGAGATAATGCATAGTCACCGTTGGGTATAGAGGGAAAATAAACGCAACACAAATAATGCGCAACACGCAACTGC
>CAZPNJ010000049.1:0-8850 GCA_964587765.1 uncultured Prevotella sp. | reverse complement strand
GTTGGCATTATGCTGTAGCCAATGCTGCGAATGGCGTTGGCGGTTACGTTCATAATGCCACATATAAGATAAGGCCCGCAAATAATCTGAAGCCTTAAATAGCCGGCGTTAACCACGTTGGCGTCGGGCGAGAAGAAGCCCAACAGGAATTTGCCGTTGACAACTAAGGTCATGCCAAGCACAAAGCCCACGATGGTGACACAGGTCAGGCATTTCCTTACAACAGTTCTCACTCCACCCATGTCGCCGGCACCATAATTTCTGCTGGCAAAGGTTACACAGGTTTGCGCCACAGCGTCCATGACGGTATAACAAAAGCCCTCGCACACAGACGAAGCCGAGGCACCAGCCACTACAGTTGCGCCAAACGTATTCACGCCACTCTGTATTACCACATTGGCAATATTGAATATGGCACTCTGCGCCCCTGCCGGTAAACCATTATATAATATACGCTTCATTTCTGAGGGCGATATATGCAGTTTGCGGAAGTCTAAATGCAGGTCGCTCTTTTCGCGCATCATAATCCTTATTATAAGCACTACCGAAAAGAACTGGCTTATTATCGTAGCCCATGCCACGCCAGCCACACTCATCTTAAACACTATAATGAACAGCAGATTCAGACAAACGTTCAGCACACCAGCCACAACCAGACAATAGACAGGTCGTTTGGTGTCGCCCGTAGAGCGCAGCAGTGCCGCAAAAGCGTTAAATACCGCCACGGCAGGCAAGCCCAAACAAATTATTCTGAGATACAAGGCAGCAGGGTTAATTACGTCATCGGGAGTGCCCATCCACCGTAATATAGTCTTTGAAAAGATTAGTCCGAACGCCATTATCAGCGTGCCGAAAATAAAACTCACGGGAAGTGTGGTGTTGACCGTTCGGCGAAAGCCCTCCCTGTCTTTTGCGCCAATAAATATTGAGGCGAGAATGTTGACGCCGATAGAAAAACCCACCAACAGTCCGAGCAGAATATGAATAAGCGGAGTGTTGGTGCCGACGGCTGCCAATGCGATATAACCCGAAAAGCGCCCCACGACTATCTGGTCGGTGGCGTTGAAAACAAGTTGCAACAGTCCTGCCAGCGCTATTGGTGTGGCAAAGTTTACAATCTGTTTATATGAGTTATCGGGTGTCGGCATCGCTGGTTTCTCCTTAATCGGAACTACATCTAATCTGTTTCGAGGCGCAAAGTTACGGGTTTTATTTTGCGTGTGCAAAGAAAAGTATTAACTTTGCTGCATGATACACAAGTTGATAGCCTTTTCGCTGATGCTGTTTTGGACATGCCAGGTAATGGCGCAAGGCACGAATGGAAATGTTCGCTTAAATCCAGAGGATATGAATGTGAACATGGACGAACCAACTTTTGTGCCAATGATAAAGGTGGGCAAAGTGTTGTTCGGCAGCGACAGCGTGCAATATGTTGAACTGAACAACGTTTACTGCTACCCTCAGCCGATTTTCAAAAACGAAAAACAAAGAGCCGCCTATAACCGATTGGTCAGAAACGTAAAGAAGGTGCTGCCCATTGCAAAAGAGGTTAACGCCATAATCATTGAAACATACGAATATCTTGAAACGCTACCTAACAAGCGAGCAAAGGACGCTCACATGAAATACGTTGAGGAAAGCATCAAGAAAGAATATACCCCACGCATGAAGAAACTTACTTACGCACAGGGTAAGTTGCTTATAAAACTGGTTTACAGAGAGTGCAATTCTTCGACATACAACCTTATTCAAGCCTTTTTAGGACCTATACGAGCTGGCTTTTACCAAGCCTTCGCATGGGTGTTTGGCGCTTCGTTGAAGAAAGAATACGACCCTAACGGTGTGGATAGACTAACGGAAAGAGTAGTGCGACAGGTTGAGTCGGGACAGATATAAAAGACAAAGTCAAACGTATAATAATAACTAATATGAAGAAACTTTTTTTATTATTGGCGACTTTCGCTGCCACCATCAGCAATGTTAACGCCGATGACTTTGCTCGTGGCGCTGATGTGTCGTGGACATCAGAGATGGAAGCCTGCAATATAAAGTTCTATAACACACAGGGCGATGCTCGCGAGTGCATGGCTCTGTTTAAGGAAATTGGCGCAACGGCTATACGACTGCGCGTGTGGGTGAACCCTCAATACGGATATAACAATGCAGCCGACGTGTTGGCAAAGGCTAAGCGCGTGAAGGCACAGGGACTTGACCTGATGATTGACTTTCACTATAGCGACACATGGGCAGACCCAAGCCACCAGACTATGCCGGCAGCATGGGCAAAATGCACAGTAGAGCAACTGTGCGACTCAATAACGGCTCACACTACAAGCGTTTTGACACTGCTGAAAAACAATGATATAAACGTAAAGTGGGTGCAGATAGGCAACGAAACCACTAACGGTATGCTTTGGACCAAGGGCGGATATTTCGCCAATGGCGACAACGGCAGCGACTATGCACAGGGCCGTGCCAACTATGCCAAGTTTATAAACACTGGCGTAAAGGCTGCCAAGAGCGTGTTCCCGGAGATAAAGACAATAGTTCATGTTGACCGTGCCGCTTCTGAGGTGCCAGTGTGGTCGCTCGATGTGCTGAAAAGCAATGGCGGCGACTGGGACATAACAGGTCTGTCGTTCTATCCCACTGCCAACACTTGGGCAAGCGAAGAGGCTGACTGCGCCGCAAACGTAAAGAAGATTATCGCTCGCTACGGAAAACCTGTTATATTGGTTGAGACGGGTTTCCCTCGCACCGACAGCCGCATGGAGGCATATCTTACGAAACTTCGCACTGACCTTGAGGCTATTGAGGGTTGCCAGGGCATATTCTATTGGGAGCCTGAAGACTACAACGACTGGAACAATGGCTATAAACTGGGGGCTTTCACCAGCGAGGGCAAACCTTCGGCAGGGCTTATAAAGCTGTTGCAGCCCAGCACCACCGGCATCGGTTCAGTGGAAACAGACAAAAAACAGGGCAGCACAGTTAAATATAGTGTTAACGGACTACCTGTTGATTCAAGTTACAAGGGCATAGTTATTGCCGATGGCAGAAAACACATTAGCAAATAACGTTAAGCAAAAACGGTGGTAAAGATAACGATTATAACATGTACCTACAATGCTGAGAGCGAGTTAGAGCCTACTCTAAGCAGCGTTCTTTGTCAGCAATACGGCAATGTGGAGCACCTGATTCTTGACGGCGCTTCCACTGACCGAACACTATCCATAGCCAACGATTACAAAGCCCAAAACGACAATGCCGACAATGGTCACGAGGTTAAAATAGTCTCTGAAAAAGACGGTGGATTATACGATGCCATGAACAAAGGCATTGAGATGGCTACGGGCGACTATTTGCTGTTTCTTAACGCCGGCGACAGATTGCCAGATGCCGATACACTGTCGCTGGTGGCTGCCGAGGCGGTTAAAGACGGACAGATGGCTGGCGTGGTATATGGATTTACCGATATTGTTGACCAGCAGGGGCAGTTTATTTGCCATCGCCGACTGGCTCCACCAGAGCATTTGTCGTGGCGCTCGTTCAAATGGGGTATGCTGGTTTGTCATCAAGCCTTTTATGCCTCTACGCAACTTGCTCGCCACATATTATATAATAAGGTGTATCGGTTTTCAGCAGACGTTGATTGGTGCATAAGAATAATGAAAGCTGCCGAACAGCAAAACATGCCACTGCGCAGAGTGGATAAGGTGGTGGCGCACTTCCTTGACGGGGGCATGACGTCGGCTAACCACAAAGCCTCGCTGAAAGAACGGTTCAGGGTAATGACTGTTCACTACGGACTTTTCAGCACCATAACGATGCACCTGATATTCATAATTAGAAAGGTGCTGAAAAAATAAATAAAAAAATAAGTTTCTTTGTAACTTTCTTGTAACTCATTCGTCATTTATAACAGAGAGAAGATGGAAAAAGCAAGTTCCCGCAGTGATGTAAGCTTCTTCAAGGAACAAATACTCCCCCTGAAGAACAGCCTTTACAGGTTAGCTTTGCGCATCACCCTCAACCCTCAAGAGGCAGAGGATATAGTGCAGGACACGATGCTTAAAGTCTGGGCTCGAAAAGACGCTTGGCAAACAATAGAGTCAATAGAAGCCTTTTGCTACACTATTTGTAGAAACCTTGCGTTAGACAGTCTTAGAAAAATGGGCAATGACAACGATTCGCTCGAAGAGACTACGATAGAAAAACCAGACCCTTCATCTAACCCGCTAAGCCAAATGCAGCAAAAAGAACGAATGCAAATGGTGAAAGATGCGGTAAACTCACTGCCAGAGAAGCAACGCAGTTGTATGCAACTGAGAGATTTTGAAGGCAGAAGTTACAAAGAAATAGCCCAAGTGCTCAATATAACAGAAGAACAAGTAAAGGTAAACATCTTCAGAGCGCGACAGGCAATAAAACAGAAGTTCAGTAAACAACAATAAAATGGACTATAAATATATAAGTCAACTAATAGAACTCTATTTCAAGGGAGAAACATCTCTTGAGGAAGAAGAAATACTCCGCACATTCTTTACGCAGAGCGAAGTGCCTGCCGAATTTGCTGAGTACAAAGCATTGTTCACCTATCAACACGATGAGGTAAAGAACAATGCACTATCAGATGACTTTGACGAGCGCATATTAAAGCTCACCACTGAGCAGCAACCAAAGGCACGCATAGTAAGAATAAACGAGCACCTGCGCCCATTATTCCGTGCAGCAGCTATGGTAGCAATTGTTGTAACACTTGGCAATGCAATACAAATGCCAATGCAACAAACTCAGAACCAACCTCAAAACATGGCAGCCACGCAACCAAAACAAGACGGCGTATCAGTAGCCATGACCGACTCAAGCGCTATAGACACGCTAAAGTGCAGCGAAATGAGTCAGGAAGAGCTGAAGACATCAATCAACACAATCAGCTCAGAGGTTATAATGAAGTAGAAATTTTCTATGTTTTCTCTATAAAATCATCATGTTTATAAAACAATCGAAGCTGTGAAGCTTCACATTTCTCTCAAATTTTTCATAACATACTAAATGTGGTTAGAGCCCCTGCCTCAAAAAGAGACAGGGGCTCACTCTTTATTCATTATAGCACTCAGGGTGCATATTTACGCAAAACCACTTTGAAAATAACGATTACATCTAATCAACTTCATCATCTACTTCCTCTTCCTCATCAATAGGTGGTTCAAAAGGATTGTCTCTTTTCGAAAGCACTGTCATACCCGTTTCTTTCTCAGTGTAAACACCCATAGTTGAATCTGCAAGTGGAGATGTGGATATGGCAGATATGAATTGCATATCTGGAGCGAAATATTGTTTTTTCATATATTATATTCTGAAATATTTATCGATAGTTTATTTAATATATTTCTTGCCGTTTTTAACCACAATACCTTTATAAGTATTGTTGACACGTTGTCCACTTAGGTTGTAAACAGGCATTGCGGTTTCCTCTTTTGTTTCAACCAATTCACTTATTGCAGTTGGTTCACCTTTAATCTCAAATGACAGGAATGACTTTTTAGCAGTAACACTTCCACCTGGTAAGTATGCACCGCCTGCTGGAACAGTAAGTGTTGTTGAGGTTGTGTGTTCATAGAAACCTGTAGTAGTTCCATCGTTACCAAGATAATAATCACCAGTTGCGAGCGTATAATCAGACGTTGTTGCAACAAGCAGATTGCCACTAACACTGATTGGTGTTGCCGTATTGTTTATAGGTATATTATAAGTTGTTCCGGGCGTACCTCTTAATATCAATCCAGTGTTTGCTGGAACAGGTCCAGTTACGGGTGTTAGCGTAACCGAAGAACTTGAAGCGGCGGTAACTATATATGCGGTAAGTCCACTGATGCTGGTGAAATCTCTCATGGCTGTGGAACTATAAGAGGCATAACCAAGAGAGTTCATCTTAAATGTCGTTGGTTCTATTACAATGGTATCTGTTACTAATGTTGTTCCTGACAAATCTGTATATACCCCTCCTTCTGTTGTACCACTCGGACTTAAAAAAACAGCAGATGTTGGTGAAACCATGGCACAATTGTTCAATGTTAATCCATTTATTGCATACAGTGATGCGTCCTTACCCTTTAGCCTTACTGTTGCATTATCAATTACTAAATTATAAATTGCACTTGCATCTCCCCAATAATGCGAACCACTGATACCATAACCATAATCCGCCCACCCGTCGCCTTGCCACAACTCATCAACGGAAGAGCATTCAACCCTGCAATCCTTTATTGTAAGTGTTTGCGTTACTCCATTAGATGTTAACAACCAAATTCCAGCCGAATCACTCAAAATTTTAAGAGAGCCTTTTCCATCTGCACTTGTTATCGTAACATCAGAATATATACATAAAGGCCAAGTTGATGTAAAATAATATCTTCCATCATCATGAGGATAATCGCTCCTAACAGTATCAATAATAGTATTTCTTCCAACTAAATTTAGTGTGCATGGAGTACTAATCGAAAAACAGCTACTCCACATAACTGTAACTGTACTTTTATACACAAGATTATCTAATGTCAACCAAGGGAGTATAGAGGAGTCGGCAACGGAGTATAGAGGAGTTGGCAAACAAGTATAGGGCGCTGAGAAGTTTCTTGGGAGAAAATTTAAAGTTTCTCGTTAGAATACTCAAAGTTTCTCACGAGAATATTTAAAGTTTCTAGTTAGAAACTTTATGATCACTGCGCATTACGCATTGCGCATTGCGAATTATTACATCGGGTCAACGTCGTAGTAGATTTGAATGGCTCCATAGCGCTTTTCGGCGAGCATGGCGGTCTGTTCTTGTTGTAAATAGCGGCGCAGTAACAAATTTATTTTTGTTTAGCCGAACCACATTCTATCTTATTTAAAGATAGTACAAAAAGTCCCCCAGAGCCTTTGGGGGATTGCTTTTATATGAGTTTCCGAGATATACGTTTAGTTGTAAGTTCATTTAGTTGTGCATATTCTGAGTGTGGCAAGCGTCAACAACTTCGATTGTGTCACCTTTAATTCTGTATGCGAAATACCAATCTTTTGCATGAGCCATATAAAGACCTTGCCATCGGTTTAATGTTGGCTTTCTACGCTGAAGTCCATCTTCTATAAATGTTATGGAATTTTCGGCATTTATAATATGCCTTTTCATCGATTCAAAAGAATAGGTGTTAAAGTATTTTCTTGCGGCATTGGTATAGTAAGAGAAAATCTTTCTGTGCACTCTGCGCCAAATAACATAATTATAGCTTTCCATGCTCGCGGTATATATCCTCAATGGCTTTCAGTGTGATTTCTATGCTTTCCTCAACGGTCATCAATTTGTCATCACCAGGCTGAAAGTCGGTGCCGTACAGATTTACAACAGGAGATACGTTTCTTTCTTTCATTTTCGTTGTTGTTGCCATAATTATATTTCTTTTCTGCAAAAATAGTTTTTATTCTAATACAAACCAAACAATATAACAAAAATATGTAATCTTTTTAGTTTTAATCAGATTGAGAGGATTGTTCTTGATTTTGTAACAAAAGGCAATTATGATAAACCATTCGAAGCGAACGCAAAAAATATATCGGAAGATTTGCGGCTCTGCCATATTCTTTTTATATTTGCGAAGACTAAATAATAACTTGAACTCCGTCAATACGTTGGCGACATAACGAACAAAGAATTATGAAATACATATAAAACATTCAGGAAGTACCAAATGGGTATAATTATAAACCATTCAAAACAGTATATGAAGTACGGATTCTACAAAAAAGCCAAACCGATACTATCTGGTGGATTGATAATCCAGATATCAAGGGTGAACACCTTTTTACGTTTGACAAGAAAAAGGTATATAACCTATTTCGTGACTATCCTCAGAACATGACAAAGAAAGAGGTCGAGATTTTTGATAGAGAAAATCCTTTCTGGGCTAATTTCTTTTCTGATCGAAAATGATTTATTTAAGTACCAAATGGGTATTATTAACCTGTTGGTTGAATTAAAATAATGCATACTTAACTTGCCCTATGGGCCTATGATTGAGAAGATTGATATATTGCAACACAGTGAAGGCGAAGGTTAAGCAAAAGGTAAGGCAATGAAAAGAATCATGCAAAGGGTGCTCGCCGCCACCCTCGTTTTCAGCGGCGCAACGACAGCCCAGGCCCAGGCGCTAAAGGCGGCTGACCTGGAAAAGTATGCCAAGGAGAAGTACGGCGACAAGTGGATCGATGCCGCCAAGAACATCGCCGAAGGTCTGACACTCGACAAGAACGAGTCGTTGACCTATCAAGAGGTGATTCAGGCCGAGGGCAAGACGAAGGAGCAACTCTACGTGGCCCTGAACTACTGGGCTACGGCCACCTTCCCACCGTCGTCCAGCGGAGGCCCCGCCATCACCCTGAACGACAAGGAGGCTGGCTGCATCATCATCACCTCGACCATCCCCGGCATCGTGGAGCACATGGGAACCATCAGCAAGTACACCGTGAGCATCACGCCCGTCATCCGCCTGGACATCAAGGACGGTCGGGTGCGCGTGACCTACACCGTGCAGAGTTATGACATCCTGCGCGACATCTCGGGCGGCTGGCTCGGCATTCCACCCGATGGCGGGACCAACAAATCGTATGGCGATGGCAAGCGCAAGAAGGACGACAAGACCAACGTGAGCCTCTACGACGAGCAGTGGGAGATAGCCCGCCACTACCCGTTCGTGGAGAAGGACGCCCAGAAGCGCACCTGCGCCAAGGCACTGGTGATGACACATGCCTACTCCAACGCCATCATCGACAAGGTGGAGGAAGCGCTGAAGAACGGCATCGTGGGTAACG
>CAZPNJ010000048.1:0-11314 GCA_964587765.1 uncultured Prevotella sp. | reverse complement strand
GTCGTGACGCATCTTGTAATCGAATACAAGGCGAGTCATGTAAACGGCTGTGAAGAATGAGCAAACGATACCAATAATCCAAGTGGTAGCGAAGCCACGGATAGGACCTGTACCGAATACATATAGTATAATACCTGTTATGATAGAGGTAAAGTTACTATCGAAGATTGCCGAGAAGGCATTGCTGTAACCCGAAGCCATAGCCTCGCGAGTGAGCTTGCCAGCACGAAGTTCCTCTTTTGTGCGCTCATAGATAAGCACGTTAGCATCAACTGCGGTACCCAAAGAAAGTACCATACCTGCGATACCACTCATGGTAAGCGCAGCTTGGAATGAGGTAAGAATACCGAGCGTAAAGAAGAGGTTGAACAGCAGTGCGAGGTTAGCCATCATGCCAGGAACGCCACCATACATCATTACCATGTAAACCATAAGGATTACGAAAGCGATAACGAATGAGATAACACCCTGCTGAATAGACTGCGCACCAAGTGTAGGACCAACTACTTCTTCCTGAACGATGCGAGCAGGAGCTGGCATACGACCAGACTTCAAAGTGTTAGCGAGGTCTTTAGTATCTTCAACCGTGAAGTTACCAGAGATAGAAGACTGTCCGCCATCAATTTCGCTGTTAACGCGAGGAGCAGAATAAACAACTCCGTCAAGAACGATTGCGATAGCCTTACCAATATTAGCCTTGGTCAGTGCAGCCCAACGACGAGCGCCCTCTGAGTTCATGCTCATGCTGACCTCAGGAGTACCAGTAAGGTTATTGAACTGGTCAGAAGCGTCTGTTACGACATCGCCCTCAAGAGGAGCACGACCAGTAGAGGTTGTAACCTTAATAGCGTGAAGTTCAAAGATATTCTTTGCTGCTATGCCATCGGCTGGCTTAGCGCTCCAAAGAAGTTTCATGTCAACTGGCAGAACCTGCTTTGCGAGCTGAGAATAAATAATCTTGTTAACGGCAGCAGTGTCTTGAGCGCGAGCATAACCAACTACGCTCAGGCTCTGCCCGCCTGTGGTCTGAAGAACTGAGAGCAATGGGTGCAGCTTCTTAGCCTCTTCGGTTGCTGACTTAGCAGCAGCCTCAGCGCTGGCAACCTTGTTGTCGTTCTTCTTAATCTGGAACTTAGGCTGAGCCTTCTTTGCAGCTGGCTTTGCCTCAGCCTTAGCTGCGGCAGCTGTGTCAACCGTAGCGGTTGTGTCTTTCTTAGCCTCAGTGCCATTGTTTGCGGCACGCTGATCGAGCTGTACCAAATATGGGATAGCCTCTTCAGCGTTATATGTCTCCCAGAATTCGAGGTTAGCACTTCCCTGAAGCAGCTTACGCATACGCTCTGGCTCGCGAATACCTGGCATTTCAACCATGATACGGCCCTGCTGTCCTTCAAGTTTCTGAATGTTTGGCTGAACAACTCCAAACTTATCAATACGAGTGCGAACAACGTTAAATGAGTTGTCAATAGCGTTTTGCACCTCAGTGCGCAAAACCTTTTCTACCTCGCTGTCGCTGCTCTGAGGCGAAACCTTGCCCTGCAACTGCTGGGTTGCGAAGATTTCAGCCAAGCGATGGCCGGGCGCATTTTTCTTATAAGCCTTAATGAAGAGAGAGATGAAGTCGTCCTGACTGGTTTCCTCTTCTTTCTTAGCTTCTTCCATTGACTTAACGAATGCCACATCTTTTTTGTGGTCAGCTAAAGTTTCTACGACATCAGGAACTGATATTTCCAGAATGACGTTCATACCGCCCTTAAGGTCAAGACCGAGACCTATCTGAGTTTCCAAGCACTTCTGGTAAGAATAGATGCCAAGATACTTAACAGAATCTTTATAATCCTGCTGAGCAACTGGGTCTTTCAGTTTCGCAGCTTGACTGTCATAATAGTTTGTGGCAGCCGAGAACGACAAATAGAAGATACTTGCGAGCGTCAGTAAGACGGCTACAGTAATTACAAGTCCTTTGTTTTGCATTTGATATTTGAATTTTTAATTGTTTTCTTATCTAAGCTTTTAGCTCGTACTAAGCCGTGCAAAGGTACACACTTTTTTAGTAAAAACGAATAAATTATAAGGTTTTTATAATAAAGGGAGCATTAGAAAGGCGTTTTCTTCAGCCAGCAAACAATCGGGTAATGGTCGCTGTCGCCTATGCTGCGGTCTGTTCTACAGTTGTATGGTTGCCAACCGTTAGAACAGAAGATGTTGTCAATTCTGAAGTACATTCCCCCTTTATGATACGACCAACCAGGGCCGAAAGCCGTTGAGACATAGCAATCGGTAAGCTCTAACTCGTTAGCGAAAACATGGTGCGAGTAAGAAATGGGGTTCTCATTAAAGTCGCCACAAACAATAATGCTTTTGCCCTTATACCTTTTTATATATTGTGCGACAGCACGTATTTGCTTGGCACGTTTCTTTGCAGCCGAAGCCAGTTTCACCAGCAGTTTACCCGACTCTGCCCTTACGCTATCGTTGTTCATATCGCCCTTAACCATCTGGCTGAAGTCCGACTTGTCCTTCTCAGAAAGTCCGTTGGTTTCAAAATGGTTGTTTATAACCAACGTTTTTCTGCCTTGAATAATTATCTCGTAAGCCATGCTCTGGTTTGCCTCCGACTCGTATTCAATTTCTCTTTCACTTACAATCGGGAAACGGCTGTAGATAGCCATCGCCAATCCGTCTTTATGTCTTGAATGCACACGATGGTAAGGGTAGCGAGAGTTCATGGTTGAGTCAATCACTTGTTTAGTCCACCCTATCGTGCTGGCCTCCTGTAAACAAATTATGTCAGCCTCGCAAGTGGAGAGATATGTCAAAATAGGTATTTCCTCGTTTTGCACCAAACTGGCAAAGTCATAGCTCATAACATTATACGAAACCAGCTTTATGCAACTGGAGGGAACGTCTTTGCTTATGTTCAGCGGAAAATATGTGCGGATAGGGAAATAGCAAATAATAAAGCCAACAATGGGAATAACAACCATTCGGGGCTTTAACACTACCCAGAAGGCCAAGAACAAAACATTTATGAGCAGCAGAAAAGGGAAGCCCAGCCCAAGGCAAGACAGCGTAGGGTGAGTCTCAGGGTTAATATACATAGTAAGCCCCACGAGCAGCATCACCAATATAGAAGCGACGTTGGCCCCAGCAATAATCTGTATAGTTATCTTTTTTACGCTCTTCAATGTCTTCTATTTCTAAGTTCAGATTAACTATTGTTCTGGCTACTATTAAATAAGGTGCGCTTTTCATCACTCGAAAGGCTGTCATAGCCCGAACGACGAATCTTATCCAATATTCGGTCAATCTCTTCCTGCTGAGCCTTTTTATTGGCATTATAGTCCCAATCACTCTGATGCGAGTTAAAGGCTCCGCCACGATTGCTACCCGACGAAGAGGAAGAGCGATGAGAGCGCTGTTCCCACTTTGAGCGCAGATTGTCAAAGAACTGATGCCCTTTGTCAAAGCCATAGTCATTATACGTGTTGCCACCAGGGTGGGTGCGCCAATATCTAATCAGCAGATAGCCGAACAACATTCCGCCAAGATGCGCGAAATGGGCTACACCATCGCCACTGGTGCCCATAGCCGAGAACAATTCTACGCCAATGTAAAGCGAAACAAACCATTTGGCTTTAATAGGTATTGGCAATGGGAATATGAATATTCGCTCTTCGGGAAAGGTCATGCCAAACGCCAAAAGAATGGCATAAATAGCACCCGAAGCGCCAACCGTTGTCCACATATTAAGCAAAGAGCCACTATCACTTGCCACCTTAAATATATCGGCAGCTGAGAAATTGGGTATTTGGTCGGCAGCCAAGAAATAAAGCTGACCAAACTGCGCTATCTCCTGCACCAATCCAGCGCCTACGCCACAAGCGATATAATAGAAGATGAATTTCTTTGGTCCCCACACGTTTTCTATCACACAGCCAAACATCCACAAGGCAAACATATTAAAAAATATGTGTTGAAAGCTGGCGTGCATAAACATATAAGTCACCAATTGGTAAACCTGGAAGTCAGGCGCAAGAATAAAGTGCAATCCCAGCAAACCGTTTAAGTCCACCCCTATGCCTTTCAGCACTATCATGGCCATGAATGCCACTACATTTATTATAAGCAGGTTCTTTGTAACCGTTGGAATTCTGAACATATCATAAAAAATATTAGTGGTACAAAAATACAAAAAAACCGCTCAAATACGGCTGTTTATGGCATTTTTGGCACTTTTTGCACACAAAAAAGCATTTTTTTAGTCTTTTTTATTTGGTGTATAAAAAGTTTCTACTATATTTGCCCATGAAAAAGTAATAAATAACTGGAAAATCCCAATAAGACTAAACAACTTTTATTAATCAATTAAATAAACAACAATTATGAACAAAACAGAATTAGTAGAGCAAATCGCTAAGGCAGGTTTGACAAAGGCAGATGCTAAGAAGGCTCTTGATGCAACTCTCGACGCTATCAAAGGCGCTTTGAAGAAGGGTGACAAAGTTCAGCTTATCGGCTTCGGTACATTTGAAGTATCAAAGCGTGCTGCTCGCACTGGTATCAACCCAGCTACAAAGCAGAAGATTAAGATTGCAGCTAAGAAGGTTGCTAAGTTCAAGGCTGGTGCTGAACTTGCTGACGCTGTAAAATAAGCAAGAATTTAGCTTTGAATGAAAATAGTTAATGGCAAAGAGGTTTTCGAGCCTCTGCCATTAACTATTTTTTGTTATATAAAAGAAAATAACTAACTTTGAGGCCTATTTCTAACAAAAAGCATCAATTATGAAAAAGTTTCTATTAACACTCACCTGTCTGATTGCTTTCAGCACAGTTGGAGCAAACGCTCAGAGCAATGCCGAAACCGATGGCAACAATTCTGCCAACACTGTTGCACCAAAAGACGTTCCAGCCTTTACGCTGAAAGACATTGATGGCAAAGATTTCAATCTGTCTTCACTAAAAGGGAAAATCGTGGTTCTTGATTTCTGGGGCTCATGGTGCCCATGGTGCATTAAGGGTATCCCTGACATGAAAAAGACTTATGCGAAATATAAAGATAAAGGTCTTGAGATAGTCAGCGTTGACTGCCGAGACACCGATGCCAAGTGGCGCGAGGCTGTGGCAAAATATGAACTGCCATGGATAAACATTTACAACCCACGTGGCGAGGGCGACATTACCAAAATGTTTGAAATTCAAGGCTACCCAACAAAGATTGTCATCAGTCGCGAGGGCAAAATCATTAACACGATAATTGGCGAAGATCCTGCCTTCAACACTTATATTGACGGACTTTTCAATTAAAAACAGTTATTGATGAAACGCATCATCTCTTTCCTTATATTTACGCTCATTTTTCTGACAGCATCGGCTCAAATGCTTGAACCGGTGAAGTTTACCACCAGCCTGAACGCTGACAAGACAGGTGAAGGCGAAATTCTGTTCAAAGGAACTATAGCCAAAGGCTGGCACGTTTACTCAACCAACCTTGGCAGTGGCGGGCCGATAGAGGCTTCGCTTAGCGTGAACAAGCTCGACGGCGTTGAACTTGTTGGCAAACTAAAGGCTAAGGGGAAAGAGATTTCCGCTTACGATAAGCTTTTTGAAATGACACTGCGCTACTTTGAAGGTAGCGTAGTGTTTGTTCAGAAAGTGCGTTTCACCAAGCCCCACTACTCTATCGACACCTATCTTGAATATGGCGCTTGCAGCAATATGAACTGTCTGCCACCATCGCAGGTAGAGTTCAAAAAAAGCGGAAAAAGCATTGCGGTAGCGGGTGAAAATAATCATGCCTATGATGAGAAACAATCACAGGCGCAATTAGAAACAGTCACGCCTGTGACTAAAGATAGTCAAGCCTATGATTATCCGCAACCTTCGGCTCAACTAAAGACCGACACCTTAACCCTTTGGCAGCCAGCAATTAAAGAGCTGCAAGCACTAAGCGCTGACGCACCAGCCACCTCACGCTCATTATGGTACATTTTCATAATGGGGTTGCTGGGAGGCTTCCTTGCAATACTAATGCCCTGCATTTGGCCAATTATTCCAATGACCGTTAGCTTCTTTCTGCATCAGCACAAAAGCAAGGCGCAGGGCATTCGCGACGCCATCACTTATGGCATAAGCATAATAGTAATATACGTTGGGCTTGGGCTCGCCATAACCCTAATCTTTGGCGGCAACAAGCTGAACGAACTTTCAACAAACGCCATTTTCAACATTTTCCTGTTCCTGTTGCTGATTGTTTTTGCCGTCAGCTTCTTTGGGTGGTTCGAGGTAAAGTTGCCAGACCGTTGGGGCAACAGCGTTGACAGCAAGGCTTCGCGCACCAGCGGACTTCTGTCAATATTCTTAATGGCATTTACTCTGGCGCTGGTTTCTTTCTCATGCACTGCCCCGATAATAGGGCTACTGCTGGCAGAGATGAGCACCACTGGCAATATACTTGGCCCTGTAACCGGAATGTTTGGCTTTGCACTGGCACTGGCATTGCCTTTCACCATATTCGCCATGTTCCCAACTTGGATGAAACAGCTACCAAAATCTGGCTCATGGATGACCAAGATTCAGATTTCGCTGGGCTTCATCGAACTGGCGTTTGCACTGAAATTCCTTTCTGTTGCCGACCTTGCCTATGGCTGGCACATATTAGACAGAGAGGTGTTCCTTTCACTGTGGGTAGTTATTTTCGCTGCCCTCGGAGCTTATTTAGTAGGGTGGCTGAAATTCCCTGCCGATGAGATTGGAGGCGACAGTCACAAACCTATGCCAGTGCCAGCCATAATGCTGGGGCTCGGCTCTTTTGCCTTCGCCGTTTATATGATACCTGGCCTTTGGGGAGCGCCCTGCAAAGCAGTCAGTGCCTTTGCCCCACCTCTTTACACGCAAGACTTTAACCTGAACAAAAACGAGGTTCGCGCGCAATACACTAACTATGAGGCGGGAATGGCAGCAGCCAAAGCCGCAGGGAACCCAGTACTGCTCGACTTCACTGGCTATGGCTGCGTAAACTGCCGAAAGATAGAGGCTAAAGTTTGGACTGACGCTGACGTGGCTAAGCGACTACAGAGCGATTATGTGCTGATTTCGCTTTTCGTTGACGACAAAACTGCCCTTGCCGAGCCAATAGAAGTGGAAGAAAACGGGCAGAAGCGCACTCTGCGCACCCTTGGCGACAAGTGGAGCTATCTACAGCGCCACAAGTTCGGGGCTAACGCTCAGCCTTTCTATGTTGCCGTTTCGCCCGATGGCAAGCCACTTATGCCAGCTATGGGCTACGATGAAAGCGTAGGCAACTATCTGAACTTCCTTGATGGCGGAATAAAGAAATACGAAGCAACAAAATAACATTTATGTTGGTTGACGCAGCGACAAGGCAATTCATTAGAGAGCATCGAAACGATGACGTTCGCCAGCTTGCACTAAAACGAGCCGATGGCATAAACTTGACTTTTGCCCTTCAGCAAATAGACGGTTGGCAAAAGGCAAAGACTAAGTTACCGTCATGGGCTGCGAGCGATGAGATTGTCTATCCGCGCCACCTGAACATGGAGCAATGCTCAAGCGAGCAGACCGCTATATATAAGAAAGGTATAGCCGAGCGCATATTTCAAGACAAGAAGCCGGAATCGATGGTTGACATTACTGGTGGCTTTGGCGTTGACTTCGCTTTCTTATCGCAAGCCTTTAACCACGCCACTTATATTGAGTGCGACGAATCTCTTTTCAATATCACCTCGCACAATTTGAAAGCGCTGAAATTGCAAAACGTTGAAGCCATCAACACTGATGGAGTAGATTTTTTGCAGCAAATGGACAAAGCCACTATGCTGTTTATTGACCCTGCCAGAAGAGATGCTGCTGGTGGAAAGGTGGCAGCACTGAAAGACTGCACACCCGACGTTATTTCTATGATTAGCACTATCTATGCCAAGACTGACTATTGCCTGCTGAAACTTTCGCCAATGCTCGATTGGCACAAAGCCATCACTGACCTTGGCAAGGAGCATGTTCTTGAAGTACACATAGTAAGCGTAAAGAATGAATGTAAGGAATTGCTTATTCTACTGAAAAGCTGCGAAGTAAGCCAAACCACATATTACTGCACAAACGATGAAGAGACGTTCTCTTTCACTGACTACAACCCCTCCGCCAGTATTTATGATGGCTTGCCAGAAACCATTCAAGGCAAATATCTGTATGAGCCAAACGCTTCTATCATGAAATCGGGCTGCTTTGGCAACATCAGTCAAAGACACAATATAAAGGCGCTAAGCAAAGACAGCCATTTGTTTGTTTCTGACTGCGAAATTGATTTCCCTGGCAGAAAATTCATTGTTGAAGGGCTTACAACTATGAACAAACGTGCCATTAAACAATGTTTAAACGACATTAAAACAGCATTTAATCAAGACTTAAACGCTCCATTGAAAGCCAACATTTCTACTCGCAACTTTCCACTCTCAGTAGCATAGTTGCGCAAGCGCCTAAAAATAAAAGATGGTGGCAATATTTATATCTTTGCCACCACCCTTTCACAAAATCAGCATTATCTGATTATATGTCGTAAGTAGTCTGTTTATCTTTCAAGATATCTTAGATATTCACAAGCCGCAAGAAGGAAAGCACCTGTTCCGAAGTTTGTCACACTCTTTGCTGACAACGTTTGTCCTGGAATAGCTTTCTCGCCTATTGGTTGCATATAACCAACAGTACCATTCTTCTGCAATGCTATCTCTGCCAGATAACTCCAAGCCTTCTCTGCTGTTGCAGCATAATCTTTGGCAGGCAAAACTCCATTGTTAATACCCCAAAACAAAGCATAAGTAAACAAGGCTGTGCCACTGCTCTCACGACCTGGCGCAAACTCTGGGTCAAGCAAAGAGCGAGTCCAATAGCCCTCTTCCTGCTGGCAAGCCTTTACGCTTTTTGCCATCTTCTTATAACATGCTTTCAGATACTCACGATGGTATTTTGTAGAAAGACTATACTCACAATTTTCTGGCAGGTCTTTCAAAACCTTAGCAAAGGCAGCCATAACCCAGCCATCGCCTCTTGCCCAGAAGTCTTTCTTGCCACTATTTGTCTTGTGCTTTGGATAAATGTATTTGCCATCACGGAAATAAAGTCCAGTTTCCTCGTCAAGCATAATGCTGTTGGCATATTCCCAATTCTGGAACATCTTATCAAGATATTTTTCATCACCAGTAAGGTTATACAACTTGGTCATCACAGGCATCACCATATACAATGCATCTGCCCACCACCAATAGTCACAGGCAAGGTTATCAGCCTCGTAGCCCATTACTTCTATGGCACGTTTAACTTTCTGTTCTGAAGCCAACTCCGAGTTATTCTTCTTTGTCTGACAATTTTCCATCATATAAAGGTCGATATATGTTTGGAAGCAGATTTGCCAATCGCCAAACAGCACATGCTGCATACTCTCACCATATTGCTTATATCGCCAATTCTTTGCATCTGGTTCAGTAGCACCCATCCATTGGTTTTGTTCAGCCCACGCCATGGAATACTTTGCCCACTTATCGTTCTTGAGAGTTCGCACAGCTTCCATATTACCAGTATGATAGACAGCATTGTCCCAGAAAGCACGCCCTGAATTAGGGTTTTCTTTCTGCCATGTATTGTTCACCTTATTTATAATAGACACTACTTCTTCACGTGTCCACTCTTTTGCCATTGTTGCAGTAAAGGTTGCAATGGCAACCATTGATAAAATTAGTCTCTTCATATTTGATTTACGTTCTCGTTATTCGCCACAAAGATAACAATTATACCTGACAAAGCAAACACAAAATTTGCGAGAAAAAGAAAAAAACTGTATGTTTGCAAAATAAATGGCTAATTACACTATTAACATACATGGCAGACTAATGTCGCTAACACCTGCGGCAGTGATGGGCATAATGAATATTACGCCCGACTCGTTTTACAGTGGCAGTCGCACTACGACAGAAGAAGCAATTAGTGACAGGGCTCATAAAATAATAAATGAAGGGGCTAAGATTATTGATGTAGGAGCTTGTTCGACCAGGCCCAAAGCTATGCCAGTAAGTCAAGAAGAGGAAATAAATCGACTTAGATTAGCACTGCCCATAATCAGACGCATAAGCAGCGACATTGCCATATCTGTTGACACTTTTCGCCCACAAGTCGCACAAATCGCCATTGAAGAACTTGGCGCAGACATAATAAACGATGTGGGAGTTACTGCCGACGAGGCTGCGCAAGGAATAGAGGCAAAGCGAGAAGAAATGTTTAGAATGGTTGCTCGCCTGCGCGTACCTTATATATTAATGTCAGCTGGAAAAGACATAAATAGCATTTTGATGCAACTGTCGAAAGAGGTGCAGCAACTGCGCGACCTTGGACAAAACGACATAATATTAGACCCAGGTTTCGGATTTGGCAAAAACGTTAACGAAGATTTGGCACTGCTATCAGAGCTTGACAAGATGCAGGTTATGGATTTACCCATATTAGTTGCTCTTAGTCGCAAACGAATGGCATGGCAAAACATAGGTTGCAAGCCAGCAGACCCGCAAGCATTGGAAGAAACAATACGACTAAACGACATTGCGCTAAAGAAAGGCGCAAACATTATAAGAGTACACGACATAAAGGAAGCCGTACAACAAATAAACGAGATATGAGCATCTTAGAATTTGGAATAAAAGACATTATAGACATTGCGCTGGTTGCGCTAATGCTCTATTACGTTTACCGACTCATGCGCGAGAGCCGTTCTATAAATGTGTTCATCGGAGTTATGCTGGTGGTTCTAACATGGCTCTTCGTAAGTCAAATACTTGAGATGAGATTGTTAGGAGCGATACTCAATCAAGTTGTGGGAATTGGTGCTATTGCCATGGTGGTTATATTTCAAGCTGAGATACGTAAATTCCTTTATCGACTTGGCGAACATCGTAGAGTAAGCAAATTTTCAAGATTCTTCAACAAAGCAGGTGCAAAATACGATGAAGACAAAGAAATGATTATGCCAATAGTTTTGGCATGTATGAGCATGTCTAAGAACAAGGTTGGTGCACTGATAGTGTTTGAACGTTCAATTGTATTAGACGACATAATTGACAGTGGCGAAAGAATAGAAGCAAACATAAACCAGATGCTTATTGAAAACTTGTTTTTCAAAAACTCACCACTACACGATGGAGCAATAGTAATCTCAAAGAAAAAGATTAAGGCTGCCGGATGTATTCTACCTGTAGCCCACGACCAGGATATACCTAAAAAATACGGATTGCGCCATAGAGCCGCACTTGGC
>CAZPNJ010000047.1:2816-11563 GCA_964587765.1 uncultured Prevotella sp. | reverse complement strand
GCAAGTTCTTTCCCCAGTGGCGGCATAAGAAACACCTTTGAGGCTCGCGGCTATTCTGCATGGGACCCAACGTCGCCAGTATTCATCATGGACGACACGCTTTGTATTCCTACGGTTTTCATTTCTTACACGGGCGAGAGCCTTGACTATAAAGCGCCGCTTCTGCGTGCGCTACATGCCGTTGACGTGGCAGCCACCAACGTGTGCCATTACTTTTACCCCGATGTAAAGAAGGTAAAGAGCAATCTCGGTTGGGAGCAGGAGTATTTCCTTGTTGACGAGGGGCTTTATTCGGCTCGTCCTGACCTGTTGCTCACGGGGCGTACGCTAATGGGACATTCTTCGGCAAAGAACCAGCAGATGGACGATCACTACTTCGGCACCATACCGGAGCGCGTTCAGGCTTTTATGCGTGACCTTGAGATACAGGCTCTTGAACTGGCTATCCCTGTCAAGACCCGCCACAACGAGGTTGCGCCTAACCAGTTTGAGGTAGCGCCTATCTTTGAAGACACCAACCTGGCTGTTGACCACAACATGCTGCTGATGTCGCTGATGAAGAAAGTTGCCAGAAAGCACGGCTTCCGTGTGCTCCTGCACGAGAAACCATTCGATGGCATAAACGGTTCAGGCAAGCATAATAACTGGAGCCTATCCACTGATACAGGTGTATTGTTGCACGGTCCTGGTAAAACCAAGATTGACAACTTGCGCTTCGTAACGTTTATCATTGAAACGCTTATGGGCGTGTATCGCCATAACGGATTGATAAAGGCGTCGGTCATGAGTGCCTCAAATGCTCATCGCCTTGGTGCTAACGAAGCTCCACCAGCAATTATATCTTCGTTCTTGGGTAGCCAATTATCAGGTTTGCTTGATTTACTTGAAACATCTTCTAAGAACGACATTTTTGACTTGGAGGGCAAGCAGGGCTTAAAACTTGATATACCCGAAATCCCTGAACTCTTGATAGACAATACCGACCGTAACCGCACAAGTCCATTTGCTTTTACTGGCAATCGTTTTGAGTTCCGTGCCGTTGGCTCTGAGGCTAACTGCGCATCGGCGATGATTGCCCTAAACAGTGTGGTTGCGGAGGCATTGAACGACTTCAGCGCTCGCGTTGATAAGTTGGTGGAAAAGGGCGAGCCTGTGTTCGCCGCAATTATAGAAGTGCTTCAAGCGGATATAAAGACATGTAAGCCCATTCGCTTTGATGGCAACGGCTACACCGATGAGTGGAAAGCCGAGGCAGAGAAGCGTGGACTGGATTGCGAAACCAGTTGCCCGTTGGTATTCGACCGTTATCTTGACAAGGATAGCGTAAACATGTTTGAGCGCCTTGGCGTAATGACGCGTAAGGAACTTGAGGCACGCAACGAGGTGAAGTGGGAAACTTACACAAAGAAGATACAGATAGAGGCTCGCGTGCTTGGAGACCTCGCCATGAACCATATCATACCGACCGCCACATATTACCAGAGTGCTTTATTGGATAACGTGGAGAAGATGAAAGCTGTATATGACGAAAAGGCAACAACCCTTTCGGCACGCAATATGAAACTTATTGAGGAGATTGCTGAGCGCACTCAGATTATAGAAACCGAGGTAGATAATCTTGTAAACCTTCGTAAGGTGGCTAACAAGATTGATAGTGAGCGAGAAAAGGCTATCGCTTACCACGACAAGGTAGAACCAAAGTTTGACGTGATAAGATACCAGATAGACAAGTTAGAACTTATCGTTGACGATAGTCTTTGGACATTGCCAAAGTATCGTGAGCTTCTCTTCATAAGATAGCAATAACATAAACCATAATACATATTATGAATAAAGGATTGTATAATGTTGAATATGAGCATGACGCATGTGGTGTTGGCATGGTTGTTAACATACATGGAGGTAAAAGTCATGAACTCGTAGAAAATGCCTTGAAGGTATTGGAAAATATGCGCCATCGTGGTGCTGAGGGAGCTGATAACAAAACTGGTGATGGTGCTGGCATAATGCTTCAGATACCTCACGAGTTTATACTTCTGCATGGCATACCCGTGCCTGAGAAGGGGCGTTATGGAACAGGTCTTATATTCCTGCCTAAAGGCAACGAGCGTCAGCAGGCAATCCTTTCTATTATTATAGAAGAGATCGAGAGGGAGGGCTTATCGCTAATGCATCTGCGCCAAGTGCCCACTAATAGTGAGTGCTTGGGCGATGCGGCGAAAGCCACTGAACCTGACATTAAGCAGATATTCATAACAGGCTATAACGGCAGCGAGCAAGATGAGTTTGAGCGTTTGCTGTATATTATACGCAAGCGGATAGAGCGTCGTGTAGATGACAATGATTTCTACATCTGTTCGCTCTCAAGCAAGAGTATTATATATAAAGGTATGTTGACAAGTATGCAACTGCGCCAATATTATCCTGACCTTCAGGATAATTATTTCACGTCAGGCTTGGCGCTTGTCCACTCTCGTTTTTCTACCAATACATTCCCAACGTGGAGTTTGGCACAACCTTTTCGTATGCTATGCCATAACGGCGAAATAAACACCATACGTGGTAATCGCAGTTGGATGCAGGCTCGTGAAAGTGTACTGTCTAACGACAAACTGGATGTCAGCAAGATTGCGCCTATTATTCAGCCTGCCATGAGCGACTCGGCGAGCCTTGACAACGTTCTTGAATTCTTCGTCATGAGCGGTATGAGTCTGCCACACGCCATGTCGGTGCTTATTCCTGAAAGTTTCAACGACAAGAACCCTATATCAGACGACCTAAAGGCTTTCTATGAATACCACTCCATTCTGATGGAACCATGGGACGGCCCTGCCGCAGTGCTATTCAGTGACGGACGTTTTGCCGGTGGAATGCTTGACAGAAACGGCTTGCGCCCAGCACGTTATACCATTACAAAGAATGGTATGATGGTGGTTGCCAGCGAGGTCGGGGTTATGGACTTTGAGCCTACTGAGATTGCAGAGAAGGGGCGACTTGAACCTGTTAAGATACTTATGGTTGACACGCTTGACGGTAAGATATATTACGATGGCGAGATACGCAAAGAACTTGCAGCCGAGCACCCTTACAAGCAGTGGCTCTCTACTAATCGTATTCAGTTAGAGAAGATTAGGAGCGGCCGTAAGGTCAATAACACTGTTGATAATTTGCTCTTGCACGAGCTTTGCTTTGGTTTCAGTGCCGAAGACGTTGAAAAGATGTTGGTGCCAATGAGCGTAAACGGGCAAGAACCTACGGCGTCAATGGGCAACGACACGCCTTTGGCGGTTATAAGCTCACGTCCGCAGTTGTTTTTCAACTATTTCCGCCAGCAGTTCGCTCAGGTCACCAATCCTGCCATTGACTCCATTCGTGAGAACCTTGTAATGTCGCTTGCTGAATACATAGGCAGAGTAGGCACAGGTATTTTAAATCCCGATGAAACCAACTGTAAGATGGTGCGGTTGCCGCACCCTATACTTACCAATGGTCAGTTGGACATTCTGCAAAATATCCGCTATAAAGGGTTCAACACCATAAAGCTGCCTATTGTGTTTGACGTGGCTAAGGGTGGCAATGGACTTCAAGAGGCGCTTACGCAGTTGTGTGAAAAGGCAGAACAGGGTGTAGATGAAGGTTACAACTATATTATACTGACCGACAGAGACATTGACGCAACCCACGCAGCCATACCATCGTTGTTGGCTGTTAGTGCCGTGCATCATTATCTTATCAATGTGGGAAAACGTGTGCAGACGGCACTGATAGTGGAGAGTGGCGAAATACGCGAGGTTATGCATGCCGCATTGCTGCTGGGCTATGGCGCATCGGCCATTTGTCCTTACATGGCTTATGCAATTCTCGACGACCTTGTAGCCTCTCATAAGATACAAGAGAACTACGAGACGGCAGAGGCTAACTATATTAAGGCAGTTAAGAAGGGCTTGTTTAAGATAATGGCAAAGATGGGCGTCAGCACTATTCGCTCTTATCGTGGCGCAAAGCTGTTTGAGAGCATAGGCTTGTCTGAGCGGTTGCTGCGTACTTATTTCGGAACAGAGACCAGTACCGTCGGTGGTATTGACCTTGATACTATTGCTCGTGATGCCATAGCTATGCACGACAACGCTTTTGCGGAACACAGCGCTGATGAGCAACTCACCGATGAGGGTATCTTTCATTTTCGTAAAGAGGGCATAAAGCACGCTTGGTTTCCCAAAACCGTAGCAGCGCTTCAGGTAGCTACACGCACGGGCTCGTATGAGAAGTTCAAGCAGTTTACCGAAATGGTTGACAACAAAACCGAGCCTATATTCCTGCGCGATTTTCTTGACTTTAAGCGCAACCCAATATCGATAGACAAGGTAGAGCCGGTAGAGAATATAGTCAAGCGTTTCGTTACAGGTGCTATGAGTTTTGGTGCTCTCTCAAAGGAAGCGCACGAGGCAATAGCTCTGGCTATGAACAAAATAGGCTGCCGCAGCAATACCGGAGAGGGTGGCGAAGACAGGGCTCGTTTCAGTGCCATGGTTGATGGCGTTTCGTTGTCAAGCAAGACTAAGCAGGTGGCGTCGGGGCGCTTTGGCGTTACTACTGAGTATCTTGTCAACGCCGATGAAATACAGATAAAGGTGGCTCAGGGCGCAAAGCCTGGCGAGGGTGGACAGTTGCCGGGCTTCAAGGTCAACGAGGTAATTGCTAAAACTCGCCACTCCATAGCGGGCATAAGCCTAATATCGCCTCCGCCTCACCACGATATATACTCTATTGAGGAATTGGCGCAACTTATCTTTGACTTGAAAAACGTAAATCCACGGGCTATGATAAGCGTGAAGCTGGCTGCCGAGAGTGGCGTGGGAACTATTGCTGCTGGTGTGGCCAAGGCTAAGGCCGACCTCATTGTCGTGTCAGGCGCTGAGGGTGGCACGGGTGCATCGCCGGCTTCAAGTATGCGCTTAGCCGGAATTTCACCTGAGATAGGTCTTGCCGAAACGCAGCAGACGCTCGTAAAGAACGGCTTGCGTGGATATGTCCGCTTGCAGGTTGACGGCCAGCTGAAGACTGGGCGCGACATCATACTCATGGCTCTGCTTGGAGCTGAAGAGTTTGCCTTTGGCACAGCCGCTCTTATCGTTTTGGGTTGCGTTATGGTGCGCAAATGCAACCTCAACACTTGTCCTATGGGCGTGGCTACACAAGACGAGCAACTTCGTGCACGCTTCCGCGGGCGCGCCGAGTATCTGGTAAACTATTTCACCTTTCTTGCCCAGCAGGTGCGTGAATATCTTGCCGAGATGGGTTTCACTTCGCTTAATGATATAATAGGTCATGCCGACTTAATCGAAATAAAGCCTACAGAGCCGGGCAGCAAGGCGTCCATGCTTGATTTCTCACGGTTGCTCAGCCGTGAAGATACCCCAAGCTCGCTGCACTATATTCAGCCTCAGGCTTACTCGCTCAGCGATGTGCTTGACAATAGAATTATCAAGGGCGCAGCGGCGGCTATTGATGGCGATGGCGAGGTAAATCTTGACTTTGCCATAAAGAATACCGACCGTGCCGTGGGCTCTATGCTCAGCGGTGTCATAGCCTCTAAATACGGCGAGGCAGGGCTACCAGATAACACCGTTAACGTCAAGTTTAAGGGCTCGGCGGGTCAGAGTTTCGGTGCGTTCTTGATGAGGGGTGTTGACTTCAAGCTTGAGGGTGAGACTAACGACTATTTCGCAAAGGGACTCTCAGGTGGTCGCATCAGCATATTACCGCCTATAAGGAGCAACTTCAACGCTGAGGACAATGTCATAGCAGGTAACACGGGACTGTATGGCGCAACCAGCGGCGAGGTTTACATAAATGGTAAGGTTGGCGAGCGCTTTGCCGTGCGCAACTCCGGGGCAATAGCCGTGATAGAGGGCACGGGCGACCATTGCTGCGAATATATGACCGGTGGGCGAGTGGTGGTGCTCGGACCGACAGGGCGCAACTTTGCCGCCGGCATGAGTGGCGGCGTAGCCTATGTTTGGGACAAACATCATAACTTCGACTATTTCTGTAACATGGACATGGTGGAGATAGGACTTGTTGAGGAGAATTTCTATCGCAAGGAACTTCACGAACTGGTGCGCCGACACTATCTATATACCGGTTCGCACATAGCTCAGGAAATGCTTGATGACTGGAACCGATACATTGACGACTTCATACAGATTGTGCCCGTTGAGTATAAGCGTGTGCTGCAAGAGGAGCAGTTGAGAAAGCTAAAGCAGAAGATTGCCGATATGCAGAGAGACTATTAGTAACATACAACTATCATAAGATAGTAACAAAACTAAATAAGGCTTGCCACACGGTTGGTGACAAGCCTTGTTTTTTAGCCTTTCGTGCGGCTTAGAAGTTCTGAGCCTGCATCTCGAAGTAGCTCTTCGGGTGAGCGCAAACGGGGCATACCTCAGGAGCCTTTTTGCCTACTACTATGTGTCCGCAGTTGCGGCATACCCAGATGCAGTCGCCATCGCGAGAGAATACCTTTTCGTCTTCTATGTTTTTAAGTAGCTTGCGATAGCGCTCTTCGTGAGCCTTTTCAATCTTGCCCACCATGCGGAACTTGGCTGCGATTTCGTTGAATCCTTCTTCTTCGGCCTCCTTAGCCATGCGGTCGTACATATCGGTCCACTCGAAGTTCTCGCCCTCAGCGGCTGCCTTCAGGTTCTCTTCGGTCGATTTTATTGCGCCGCCCTCAAGGTATTTGAACCACATCTTGGCGTGCTCTTTCTCGTTGGCAGCTGTTTCCTCGAATATTGCAGCTATCTGCTCGTAGCCGTCTTTCTTGGCCTTTGAAGCGAAATAGGTGTACTTGTTTCTTGCCTGTGACTCACCTGCGAAAGCCTCTTGCAGGTTCTTCTCTGTCTTTGTGCCTTTTAAGTCTTTCATAATGCTTTAGTTTTTCTTGTTAATATATTGTATGTTGGTTTATGCTTTGCCGTGTGTGGGTTAGCGTATGTTTTACGACTTTGCTTGCCACAAAAATAGTACAATTTACCGATAGTCGTATTTCTTTTCACGGAAACTGATGGGTTTGAAACGTTTTTTAACTTCTTGGCTACACCGATTATTTTGTTTACCTTTGCAGGCATAGTTAAATTATGGAGCCTTTCAACGTTCACATACTCGGGTGCGGCAGCGCGCTGCCCACACTGCGCCACTACTCTTCATCACAGATTGTAGAGCTCAGGGGTAAGTTCTTTATGATAGACTGCGGCGAGGGCACGCAAATTCAGTTGCGCCGCTCGCACCAGAACTTCCAGAAGATAGTCGCAGTGTTCATATCGCACCTTCACGGCGACCATTGCCTCGGCCTGTCGGGCATGATAAGCACCTTTGGAATGCTCGGCCGCACCGCTCCGCTACACGTTTATGCCCCCATGGAGTTCAAGGCTATGTTTGAGGCGCAGATGCAGTTTTACTGCTCAAACATGACCTTTGACGTGGTTTTCCACGGGCATGACACCACCCAGCGCCAGACCATCTACTCCGACAAGAGCCTGTGGGTGGAGACGCTGCCGCTTGAGCACCGCGTGCCGTGCGCAGGGTTCATCTTTCACGAGAAACCCACGTTGCCGCACATACGGCGCGATATGATAGACTTTTACAACATACCCATATCGCAGATTAACAATATAAAGAACGGCGCCGACTGGCAGCTTGAAGACGGCACCGTCGTAAAGAACGACCGACTTGTAACGCCTGCCGACCCCGTGCGCTCATACGCGTATTGCAGCGACACAAGGTATATGCCAAAGCTGTGGCAGGCACTGAAAGGTGTAAACCTGCTTTACCACGAAGCGACCTACGCCGACGACTATAAAGACCGTGCCAAGCTCTATTTTCACTCCACCGCGCGCGAGGCGGCAACGGTGGCGCTCAAGGCCGAGGCCAAGAGCCTGTTGCTGGGTCATTTCAGTGCAAGATACAACGACGAGAACCTGTTGCTGCGCGAGGCGCAAGAGGTGTTCCCCAACGTCGCCCTTGCTGACGAAAACCGTTCCTTCCCCGTAGTTTAAGCACCCGCATGGGCGTGCTTAAACACTGTTTAATGCCTGATTAAACACCGCTTAATACATTATAGAAAGATGGTATTAGTATGCCCAAACGCCGCAACGGGCGTTCCCACCCGTTGCCATATATATAATAATGTGTGTGTATGTGTATTCGTTCTCAGCCTTATACGTTGCTGCCGATTGCTCTATACGTTCGGCTTGAACGCTCTATATGTCCGGGTAAATAAATCTCGTGAGAACGCTCGACGAGTCTCCTTAGATTTATTTACGCTTCCTGTAAGGGCGATTTACGGCATCAGTAAGACGCTTAGCTGTTGCGGTGCTTCAGGTAATACTTGGCTATGAAGTAAACGAAGGCGAGGGCTACGAGCACCATTATGCCCACCTTAATATATTCACCGTATTCAAGTATCTTGTCTTCGAGTAGAGCCTCTGGCACGAACGTGTGCAGATACCAGCCCAGTGCGGCGAGTATGCAGTTCCATGCGCCTGCGCCTAAGGTGGTGTATAGCAGGAAGTGCCAGTAGTTCATCTTGGCAAGGCCGGCGGGTATGGATATAAGGTGGCGTATGCCCGGAATAAGGCGACCCGTGATGGTTGCCACCATGCCGTGGCTGTCGAAGTAGCGTTCGCTCTTTTCCACCTTCTCTTGGTTAAGCATACACAGGTGCCCCAGTCGGCTGTTGGCAA
>CAZPNJ010000047.1:0-2766 GCA_964587765.1 uncultured Prevotella sp. | reverse complement strand
GTAGTAGCCGGCGATGTAGTTGATGGTGGCACCGCAGTCGGCTCCCAACGTCGAGTAAAGAATTATCAGTGCAATGTTCATGTCGCCGGCGGCTGCGTGGTAGGCTGCCGGGGCAACGACAAGCTCAGACGGTACCGGTATGACGGTGCTTTCCAATAGCATAAGGAAGAACACCGTAGCGTAGTTGAGGTTGTCGAGTAGTGAAGAAATAAATCCCATATCTATGATTTGTATGTTATTCCATCTTGTGCGATGGCAGTCTGCCACCAGTCGTGGTGCGTCTGCGTGAATTTGTAATAATCGGTTGCCTTAACCTGATTGGGGAAGTAAGGGTGCAGGTTGTCGGCTATCATGCTTTCGGGGTCATAACGGCAGGCTTGCTCTATGTTGCGCACTGCCTTTTGCTCGTTGCGCAACTCAATGTACAGGACGGCAAGCAGACAAAACCCTATGCGGTTACGTTCGACGATGCAGCTCACGCACTCTGTGCATTTGTGCGCCTCGGCTATGTTGCCGGTGGCTATGTAGCAGTGGGCAAGTCCCACGTGCCCGGTTATGTCGTCGGGCGCAAGTTCAAGATAGCGCTTGAAGTATTTGATACCGCCGTCAAGGTTGTCCAGCTCGCACAGGGCTATTGCCTTATTGCGGGTAGCATCGGCGTTGTTGGGGTCTATGGCGAGGGCATATTCGCTCGACGTCAGCGACTCTGCAATCTTGTTGGTCGAGTACTGCGATGTGGCAAGCCCGTTCCAATAGAAAACCGAGAATGGGTCACGATTTACGAGGTCGTCAAACACACGCTCGCTCTCTTGGTAGTTGCCACTTTGCAGCGCTATGCGTGCGTAAATCTCCTGGAAAGCCTCGTCGTCGGTGGCTGTACTCAGCATGAGCCACTTCTCGGCCAACGAAAAGTAACCGTAGTCGGCAAAGAGCGTAGCCACGTCAATAGCGAAGTAGTCGTGGTCCTCTTCGTCAATGTTGTCAAGCATGAAGCGTTCAAGAAACTTGTCGGCATTGAGCACTTCGTCGAGGTTAATATCAATCTCGGCTCGCAGATAGGCATACTCCTCGTCTTCCTTATCCTCGATGCGTTCGGCAAAGCCAAGAGCGGCGTCTGGGTCGTCAAAGTCGAGCAGTTCGATGCGCGCTCTGAGAGCCAGCGGAATAGTTTCGCCCGGATACAGCGCCACGGCAAGGTCGGCGGTGTCGATAGCCTTGTTTATGTCGCCCCTGTCGTGATAGTATTGTGAAATGGTTGCGAGGTCATCAGCGTCTAAATACACTGATGACCCCGTATCGCATGCAACTTCATATTGCTGAAGCTTTCGCTTAAAGTCTTTGGTCGTATATATATTGTCCAAACCCTCTAATGCTTTAATTTTGGCTCTGTATTACTTATTTGCCTGCTTAGCCCAAGTGTCCTTCAGACCTACTGTCTTGTTGAAGACGGGCTTGTCGGCGGTTGAGTCGAGGTCTGCCATGAAGTAACCTATGCGCTGGAACTGAAGATACTCGCCCGGTTTGCGCTCGGCAGCGTACGCCTCAACGTAGCAGTTGGTGTTTACGTGCTTGCTGTCGGGGTTAAGCAGTTCACGGAAGTCGCGCTCATCGGCAGACGGGTTCTCCACGTTGAACAGGCGGTCGTATATGCGCACCTCGGCCTGCTTGCAGTGGTCGGCCGATACCCAGTGCAGCGTACCCTTTACCTTGCGGTCTGCTCCCGGCATACCGCTCTTGCTGTCGGGGTCGTAGGTTGCCTGTATCTCGGTTATGTTGCCATCGGCGTCCTTTGTGCAGCCTGTACACATTACGATGTAAGCGTTCTTTAGGCGCACCTCCTTGCCCGGCGTCATGCGGAAGAACTTCTTCGGTGCGTCTTCCATAAAGTCGTCGCGCTCTATCCACAGGTTCTTGGTGAAGGTTATCTTGTGTGTGCCTGCGCTCTCGTCCTCAGGGTTATTGATGGCTTCCATCTCCTCGCTCTGGCCGTCGGGGTAGTTAGTGATGACCAGCTTAACTGGGTTAAGCACAGCCGACACGCGCGTAGCCTTCTTGTTCAGGTCTTCACGCACGGCAGCCTCAAGCAGTGCCATGTCGTTAAGGGCGTCAAACTTGGTGTAGCCGATTGAGTCGATGAAGTGGCGCACACTTTCTGGTGAGTAGCCACGGCGGCGCATACCGCAGAGTGTCGGCATACGTGGGTCGTCCCAGCCGCTGACGAACTTCTCGTCAACCAGCGTGTGCAGTTTGCGCTTGCTCATGACCGTGTAGGTCAGGTTCAGGCGGTTGAACTCAATCTGGCGCGGACGGTTGTCGTGCAGGTTGTCTGCCGTACCGTCTTTCTGCTTTAAGTAGTCGATAAACAGGTCGTAAAGCGGACGGTGAGGCACGAACTCAAGCGTACAAATAGAGTGGGTTACGCCCTCAAAGTAGTCGCTCTGCCCGTGGGCGAAGTCGTACATAGGGTAGCAGTGCCACTTGTCGCCAGTGCGGTGGTGAGGCGTTTGTATGATGCGATAGATGATTGGGTCACGGAAGTGCATGTTGGGGTTTGCCATATCAAGTTTAGCACGCAAGACCATGCTGCCCTCAACAGCTTCGGCGGTGTTCATCTGCTTAAACAGGCGCAGGTTTTCCTCTACTGGGCGGTCGCGATATGGCGATGGTGTGCCAGGAGTGGTTGGCGTGCCCTTCTGCTCGGCAATCTGCTCAGAGGTCTGCTCGTCAACGTAAGCGTTGCCGTTTTCTATCATCCAGATTGCAAAG
>CAZPNJ010000046.1:8552-11604 GCA_964587765.1 uncultured Prevotella sp. | reverse complement strand
TTTATCGTCTTTGTTCGCTTCTGGAGGTTCAGACGACCCTGTCAGCATATAAAAGCCGTCGCCCTCACGGTGGTCAACGTCATATCGTATTGCATCCCAGAATTTGGGAGCAACCTGCCACTCGTCAATAAGCCTTGGAATTCTTGGAGGTATAGAAATTTTTCTCTTCTTGATAGATGAAAGTGTCAACCCTTTGGGCTGGGTCGTACTTGTACTCCTTTCCTGCAAAACCGCAGATGGCGCGGAGAAATATGGAAAAAGAGATGTGCTTGTCAAGGTGGTCGGCAATAAGAATGTCGTCAATGGATTGTTCCTCTTGCTGAATTGTCCTGCGCCCATGCTTACCCTTTGTATTGGCAAGGGTGTTCTTTATGCTCTGCTGCAATTCTGCATTCTCTACATCCTTGGCACTTTTAGCCCATTCTGCTTTCTTGTCATACGCATTGCTCACACTTGACTCCACAAGGTGCTCTACGATGGCTTTGACGCTTTCTCGTATATAGGACACCTGCCTGGTGCCAAGACTAACCTTACTTAATGCCAGTGAACATCTATGGAAGAAGGTGTGTAGCTGACGAGTAAGTAACGAATTAAAAACAGATAAACATGGAAACACCAATTTTGGGGAACCAGCTAGTAGTGATGAGTAGAGCCGACCTTGATGCTATGGTCAAAGAGGCTGCGAACAAGGCAGCAGCCAACAGTGAGAACAATAAGAATGACGAAAATTTTCCCGTTAGCAGTGAAGAACGCTTCATCACTCGTGGGGAAGCAGCCCAGATGCTTCATGTTGACAAGGGCACCCTATGGCGATGGAACAAGCAAGGCATTCTACTTGCCAAGAAGGTCGGGCCACGGCGTGTGATGTACAAGTATGCCGACGTTTTAGCCCGATTAAATGGCAGCCAACAGCCAGAAAGGAGTGGTAATGTTCTCACGAATAAAGAAATTAAGACTAGATGATTGCAAATAAATACCTTTACTCAAAGTTTCTTTATTAGGATTTAGTGAAACAAAAAAGGGACTACCGTTTTGGCAGCCCCTTTTGTAATATCCAATATTGGGAAGTTAAATTACTTCATTTTGTTTACTTCAGCCTTTACCTGGTCGGTTACGTTAGTCCAGAGTGCTGGGTTCATGTAAACGAAAGCGCTTGAAGCGAGAAGTCCGTTCTGGTTTTGTGCTTCAATGATGCCGGTGTAGTTACCAGCCTTACCAACGTTTACAAGGGCGTTCTGCACCTTTGTCATGATAGGGCCGAGCTTCTCTTGCTGAGCCTGCTGAAGAGCCTTCTGGTTGTCTTGGTAAGCCTGCTGAATCTTAGAGTAGAGCTGCTGAAGAGTTTCCTCGGTTTCTTTCTGCTTTGTAGCGTTCATAGTAGCCTTGGTCTTTTCATACTCATCACTCTTGCGCTGCAATTCGTCCTGCATAGCCTTGAGGTCGTTCTCGTACTGCTTAGCTGTAGCTTCGAGCTCGCCCTGTGCTTTGATGAAACCTGGCATTGACTGCATTACTTCCTGTGTGTTCACATAAGCGAACTTCTGTGCGAATGTTGCCATTGGTGCTAGTAGCATCAATGATAGTAAAAGTTTTTTCATTGTTGTATTTGTTATTTAATTTATGTATTCTGTTGTATCAGTTAGCGTAGCCAAGTTTTGACAGCACCTCGTTGCTGATGTCAATCTTTGGCGAAGCAAAGATTATGCCAGAGTCAGAGGCACGGTCAAGCACGAGACTATATCCACGCAGTTCAGATATTTCCTTTACGGCTGTGTATATCTCTTCCTGAATGGGCTGTATCAGGCTTTCGCGCTTTTTGTAAAGTTCGCCTTCCGGACCGAAGTATTTCTTCTTCAAATCAGAAGCTTCTTTCTCTTTAGTTACGATAGCCTGCTGGCGGTCTTTCTTCTGCTGTTCAGACAGGAAAACCACCTCATTTTGATAGTTTTTATAAAGCGTAGCAGCCTCTGTGTTGAGAGCCTCAACCTCAGCCTGCCACTTCTTGCTTACTTGGTTAAGCTGTTCGTTAGCACGTTCATAGGCAGGTATGTTGGCGAGTATATACTCCATATCCACCAGTGCGTATTTTTGTGCGCCCGCCGTAACTGTTACGACCATCAGCGCAAGGGTTATCAAAAGTTTTTTCATATATAACTACATTTCTTTTGTTATGTTATTAGAATTCTTGTCCAATGATGAAGTGGAACTGCGCACCACCTTTCTCGCCATAGACCTTATCAAAGCCGTAAGCCCAGTCAATACCCATAAGTCCGACCATAGGCAACTGAATGCGCACACCAACGCCAGCCGAGCGCTTCATTTCAAACGGATTGAAGTTCTTTACTTCAGTCCAGGCGTTACCAGCCTCGACAAATCCGAGTCCGAAGATGGTGGTATTGCCCAACAGGAATGGATAGCGCAACTCCAGCGAGAAGCGGTCGTAGGCATAGCCTTCGGCACCGTAAGGGGTGAGCGAACCATTCTCGTAACCACGCAATCCGATTGTTTCCTCGGCATAGCTTGTAGAGTATCCACTCATACCGTCACCACCCATGTAGTAGGTTTCAAACGGCGATTTCTTGTATTTATTGAAAGAGCCAAGAATACCCATTTCAACGCGAGTCATAAGCACGAAGCATTTCTGACCGCCTGAGAGGGCTGTAAACGTGCGAGCCTTGAACTTCCACTTGTGATATTCTATCCAGCGATATTTCTCTTGCTGTTCTTTCTCAAAGGTTGCGCTCTCACGGTCTTTCGCAAGGTTCTTATAGTCCTTGCCGTCCCACATAGACCATGGCGGTGTAATGGTTACCGAAGCCAAGAACTCAGAACCACGGCGTGGGAATATCTGGTTATCAGTGCTTGTACGATTGAGTTGCAAGCTGAGGTTGATATTGTTTGAACTACCGTTGGTCAACAAGAAGTAGTTCCAGTTTTTAAGCATATAGCGCGTATAGTTGAGCGATGCCGAAAGCACGAAGTAGTCGTCAGGCCAACGCAGACGCTTACCCCATCCTAATGACACGCCAAACAACTGAACATACTTGTCTGG
>CAZPNJ010000046.1:0-8496 GCA_964587765.1 uncultured Prevotella sp. | reverse complement strand
CGCTGTTGTAATAAGAACTTGACACGTCAGTCTGCTTAGAATAGAACGCCGATACAGAGAACTGTATAGGACGCTTACCGCCAAACCAGCTGGTAGAATAGCCGGCGTTGTAGCTCTGGTAATACGAGCCGTTGGTCTGTGCGCCGATAGACAGCACCTCACCATCGCCGATAGGCATTATACCACGATGCTCTTTGTTCTTATTAAACAAGTTTCGCATAGAGAAGTTGTTAAGTTTCAAACCAACACGCCCTATGACGCCCGTCTGTCCCCAACCAAGTGAAAACTCTACCTGGTCATTGCTCTTCTGGGCAAGGTTCCAATTTATGTCAACCGTACCATTCTCGGTGTTTGGCTGAACGTCTGGCGCAACTTTCTCAGGGTCGAAATGTCCCATTGACGCAAGTTCACGAGCTGAACGCATAAGCGCCTCTTTTGAGAACAGGTCTCCTGGTTTTGTACGAAGTTCACGGCGAATTACGTTTTCGTAAAGGCGGTCGTTGCCATTTATTCTAACGTGCGACACATGCGCCTGAGGACCTTCCTGTATGCGCATTTCAAGGTCGATTGAGTCGCTGTCAATGTTAATCTCAGTAGGCTGGAGGTTATAGAACAAATAACCGTTATTCCAATAAGCGTTGCCAACGGCGTCTTCGTCTTCAGTCAGTCGTTTTGACATGAGTTTCTGGTTATACACATCGCCTCTGTGCATACCGAGCAAGCGTGACAGATAGTCGGTCGGGTAAACGGTGTTGCCCACCCATGTGATGTTTCTTACGTAATACTTCTGTCCTTCATCAACCTTGACGTACACGTTTACGTGCTTTTCGTCCTCGTTCCAAATAGAGTCGCTCAGTATTACGGCATCGCGATAGCCAAGCGCGTGATATTTGTCGATAAGGTTTTTCTTATCCTCTTTCCAGCGGTCGGGTGTAAATTTCTTAGACTTCAGGAAAGTAGAGAGTTTGCCAGCCTCATGGGTCTTCTTGAAAGTACCCTTAGTTACCAATCCGCCCTTTATCTTAAAGTCAGACAGGTGCTCGTTGCCATCAATGATGAGGTGACGCACCTTAATCTTCTGTTTCTTATCAATGTCAATGTCGAGTATTACATGATTCTTCTGCGAAACGTCTTCGCGCTGAACGATGTTTACCTCAGCGTTTTTATAGCCCTTGTCATCGAAATATCTTTTGGCCAACAACTTGGCACGGTCTATCATATTTGGGGTAATTTGCGAGCCCTTCAGCAATCCCAGCTTTTCCTCCATGTCTTCACGCTCGCTCTTTTTCAAACCGTAGTAGTTTATCTCAGACACTCTTGGGCGAGGCTTCAGAAAAATTTGCAAATACACCTTGTAGCCAACTATCGAGTCGTCGTCTATCTTCACATCTGAGAACAATCCATGATGCCAATAGCGCTTTACGGCATTGGTTATATCGTTGCCCGGAATAGTGATAGTCTGCCCAACCACAAGTCCCGATATGCCAGTGAGCATATAGTCTTCGTAGCCCTCAATGCCAGAAGCGGTGATGCCACCAATGACACATTCGCGCGGACTGCCAGCGTAAGAAATCTCAGGATGCACTATAACGTCTTGCGCCTGAGCGTTTATAGAGAATATACCGCCCAGCACTACGGCAAAGGCGTATTTCAAGAATGCCTTCTTCGTTTTATATGTTAGCGACGCTTTACTCATTGTTGCTATTATGTTTGCTATGTATCTGTCTTCTAAAAAATCTATAATCGGTTTATGCGTTTTCCTCGACCTGTGCCTCGGTCTTGCCAAATCTGCGCTGGCGGCTCTGATAGTCAAGTATCGCCTTGTGCAAATCCTCCTCCATGAAGTCAGGCCAGTAAGTGTCGCAGAAGTATAGTTCTGAATAGGCAATCTGCCAAAGCAGATAGTTGCTTATGCGCAACTCTCCACCCGTGCGGATAAGCAGGTCGGGGTCGGGCATGAACGATGTTTCCATATGTCGCGACAAGTCTTCCTCGCTTATTTGCTCAAACATCTTAGGGTCAAGATTTCCTGCGTTCTCTGCTCTTTTCTCTCTCATCAAGCTGCGGAAAGCCTCAGTTATCTCCCAACGACTTGAATAGCTCAGCGCCACAACCATAGTCATGGCATCGTTAGCCATAGTGTGCTGTTCGGTTTCTATGAGTTTCTGTTCAACCTCCTTAGGCAATCTACTTCTGTCGCCGATAACACGGAAGCGCACGTTGTTCTTCATGAAGATTTCGTCTTCAAGCGAAGTGAGCACCAGTCCCATAAGAGCGGCAATCTCGTCAGTAGGACGATTCCAATTCTCGGTAGAGAATGTATAAAGTGTAAGATATTTAACGCCCAGTCGCACGCACTCAGAAGTAATTCTTCTGACGGTGTCAACACCAGCCTGGTGTCCGTAAGTGCGAGGTTTGCCCTGCTTCATTGCCCATCTGCCATTACCGTCCATGATAATGGCTATGTGCTGTGGTATGCGTTGCTTATCTAATACTTCGTTCATTGTGATTTTGTTTTCTATATGTTTAATCTTCGTCTTGGTTGTGACAGGTTCTGCACTTTGGCATGAAGCTGTAGGTCAGCGTCAACATCAGCGCAGAATAGCAGTCGGTGTTTTTAAACAGTCCGCTGCTCTTTATGCCATAAGGGTCGGCCACGCCGTCAAGTTTATCAGACATTGAGAAGTGCATAGCCCACTCTAAACCAAGGTTAGTTCTTTCTCCTATTTTGTATTTAACGCCAATGCCCAATGGCACGTTTGCCGTAAAGGCATTGCTGCCAGAGCCATTCACATAGGTGGCGCCCAGACCGCCAAAAACGAATGGCGTGAGTCGCTTTGCACCGCGATAGTCTCTGCCCGTACCGTAAGGCCAGAAGTTGTATTCGTATGTTAGACTTACGTCAAGCAGCGATTTGTCAAAGTCGTAAGGCTCGGTCTGATATTGCTGATAGTAAGTGTCAGCATCGGCTGACGAGCCTTTTATCTTGCCGTAAGAGGCAGCCAAGCGAAGCCCCATATAAGGGTTAAAAATGCGGCGCACGAGAACTGATGCCATAGGCTTCATGCCATGAGTTATGCTTCCATTAAAGTCGCCCTCATAAGCCACCATACCCAAGCCGCCACCTATCTCCATCTTATACTCCACATCGTCCTGTGCATAAGCCTTTGTGCCCATGCAGAGGAATACTATCAGGAGTATTTTATTCAGAGCTTGTGTGTAGCGGTTAGCAATCATTTTCAATATCGTTTGGTTTTACCCGTATATTGGCGTTACGTTACTTATCAAAGTATTTCTGACTTTTCTTCCAACCCATGCCGTTTTGACGACCACGCCAAACCTGGCCTGTGCCTCCGCCGATAATCCAAAGATAATTGTCAGAGTCGATGGTAAGGGCATAGTTGCCAAGGGTATAGTTCATAAGCGATGCAGCTGGTGGTGCAAGGGTTGTGTCAACCTTCCACGTCAGTCCACCGTCTTCGCTAATCTGGAATTTGCTTACATCTTCGCCACAAGCGGCTATAATGCGACGGCCGTCATAGACGGTAGTCTGCCAGTTAGCCTTATGAGGCGCTAAGTATTTACTCTTAGAAGAAACGGGGTAATACATCCACTGATTTGCATCTGTCACACCGTTGCCATATTCGTTTACACGATTCCAAACTACGGCTGCGGTGTCGTTTTTGTAAACATCAGGGTTGCGGTTACCTACTACCATAATCTGCTCAACGTCTTTGGTAGCGGCGTTTTTCAGCACGGCGTAAGCAATGTCCTGCGTGGGCAGAAGCGTGTCGGCGTCGTCAATTTTATCAGCTGTCCATGTGGCGCCATCGTCTTCAGAAACGAGTATTCCACCCGTTGCGAGCGCAAACATTCGGTTGCTGCCTGCGGCGAGTAGCGATTTAATGGCGGCATTGCTGCCCATGACCTGCCAGTCAGCGCCATTAGCGGAGCGAAGCACGTCGCCATTGCTCAGCACGTATATGTAGTCGCCCTTCTTCACGATGTTCTTGTAAGCGTCGGGGGCAATGGTCTGGTTTGGAGTCAGCTCGCCCCAGTTGCTGCCATCGCTGATGGCAGACGAATATATCTTCAAGTCAGTGCCATCGGTTCCCATGACTATGATGTTTTGTCCGAGACAAACAGCCCTCATGGCGGTAAGCGAACCCAGCGAAGAGTTCATAGGCGTAAGCTCGTGCCAGTTCATTGCTGCGCTATCTTCCTTATGCACGTTTAACTTTACGGTATAGTCCTTGTAGGCGGTGCCGTTGTAGCTATACACACGGAAAGTACGCTCTTTAGTAAAGTCTATAGAGTCGGTGCTGCTGAAGAAAGTCAAGCTGTCGCTGTCCACGTTCTTAACTGTTATGACGCCACTGTTCAAGGCATAAACGTTGCAAAGCGCACGTGAAGCGTCAACGTATAGAGGAAGCGAATCGGGGTTATAAATCTCGCCGGTAATCTGGTTTATATTAAACTTATACGCAGTAGCGGTAAGTGTGCCTGTGTATGTGCTGTCTTTGCCTGTTGAGGAAGTAGTGTGGTATATGCGCTTTATCTTACTCAAAGCGAAACTTGTGATAGCCGTGTCGTCGTAAGAATAAGTAGTTGTGTCGTCATCGCCCAAACACGAAGCGAAAGAAGTAGCCGCCACCAGCATCAGTGCCGCTGGCATGGTTTTTATTAGTTGTTGTTTAGCCTGCTTGAAACACTTGGCATAAACAGAAAAAATGCTATTCATCTATTTTAATTGTACAATTTTAGCCGCAAATTTAGTGAGAAAAACGCAAACAACACCCCTTTTTAATGTTTTATTAGGTAAAACCACCGCCGTTAAGATTTATTTAAGGCGCTTTCACCTTGAAAGTGACCCTAAAAATCGTATTAGGTAATACGACAAATCGTTTCAGGTAATCTGACAAACCGTATTAGGTAATCTGATAAATCGTATTAGGTAATACGACAAACCGTTTCAGGTAATACGATTTAGACTATTAGAAGTGCCTGATTTTTAAGAGATTATAATATTGAAGGATTTTGGGTCAAATTCAATACCGTCCGTATCAACAAACCGTGACAAAATGCCCTGCGCTGCCAACTGTTTTGGCGAGCCCATTTGTATGCTGTCAGGCTCTATGAGCCAAAGGTTATCGGCAAGGTTTATGGCGAGTTGTATATCGTGGGTGGACAGCAAAATAGTCTTCTGCCGCTCACGAGCCAAGCGCGAAAGCATCTGCATAATAGACACGCGGCTGGCAAAATCAAGAAAAGATGTCGGCTCGTCGAGTATTATAATCGGCGTTTGCTGGGCAAGTGCTTTGGCAATCATTATCTTATGGCGCTCTCCATCGCTTAGGGTGTGAAACTTTCGTGCGGCAAGCGCTGCAACGCCCGTCAAGGAAAGGGCTTCATCTACGATAGACTCGTCCGCTCTGTCAAGGCTTCCCAAGAAACCAGTATAGGGCGAGCGTCCCCTGCCGACAATCTCTCTTGCAGTAAGGTTGCCTGAATCGGGTTTCTCAGTCAGCACAACGCCGATGGTCTGAGCCAACTGGCGCTGCGAGAAATTTTCTAAATGTTTATCGTTTACGCTGATTTCACCGCTTAGTTTCGGTTGAAATCGGCAGAGAGTTCGCAAGAGAGTGGATTTGCCGACGCCGTTATCACCCAACAGACAGGTAAGGCCGCCGGCAATGGTAGCGTTGATGTGGTTCAGTACGCAGCGGGAGCCATAGCCCACGCTGAGTTCACGCAGTTGTATAGTGGCTAAGCCTTGCATAATTCGTTCACTTGGTTTATGTCGGCGCAGAAAGCGCCTGGTTTTTCAAGTTTCAGCGTACACATGGCTGCTGCAAACTTGCCTGCCTCGGCGTAACTCTCGCCGTTAGAACGGGCATACAGATAGCCGGCAGAATAGGTGTCGCCGCAACCGGTAGTGTCAACCACCTGTCGGGGCTTATAGGCAGGTATCTCGTGGAGCGTGCCTTCGGCATATATGAGCGAGCCTTTGCTACCCAGGGTGATGACAACCTCTTTAACGCCCTGCGCAGCAAGGCACTGGGCTGCCTCGATGGCTGAGTTCGTGCCAGCCGTGGCGAAAATCTCGTTTTCGTCCATCTGGAGTATGTCAACGCAACTAAGGAATTGCGCTTTGTTTTGCCAGGCTATGGGATAAACCCGTTCGCCACGCACCTCACGCAAATAGCCCTGAGCGTCGATGCTGACTTTGCCTCTGGCAGCAAGGCTGCGCACTACGTCGATAGAGAAGTCATCGGCGAGCAGCGAGCCCAAATGAAATATGCGTGCATCAACATCTTCCAACTCTTCAACCGTGAAAGCGTCGGCCTTTGCCAACACACGCTGCGAGCGCTGGTCGGGATTGTTGCCATATTTGTTTTCAAAGAATACAGTCTGTCGGCTGTCAAAGGCTTTAACGTCAACGCCTTTGCTGCGCAAGTCTTTCACAACAGGCATGGCGTCAGCGCCAACCTTGGTAATAAGCGAAAAACTTATATCGTCGGGCAAACTGTTTATTGCATTGGCAAAATAATAAGACGTGCCACCTGGCATGTCATACTCGCCTTGCGGGGTAATTATCTTATCGTGCGTGATGTGACCTATGCAACAAATATCTTTCATCGGTTTACTTTATAACGGTTCCGCAGTTGGGCTTGCCAATGTTTGGGGCGCAAGTTATTACGACCTGCTTTACACCAGCCTCGACCGAGGCAAGAGAATTTTCAATCTTAGGCATCATGCCACCACTGATGACGCCTTCAGAAACATAGCGTTCGTAATCAGCATGAGTAATTGTGGGAATGACGCTTTCATCATCGTCAGGATTGCGAAGAACACCCGGTTTTTCAAAGCAATAAACGAGCGTTACCTCGTTGCCAGCCTTGGCAAGTGCCTTAGCCGTTTCGGCTGCCATGGTATCGGCGTTGATATTTAGTATCTGACCCTTGCCATCATGAGTGAGCGGAGCAATGACGGGAGTAAGTCCGCCGCTGAGCAGCGTCTGCAAAGCCGAGGCATCAGAATAGTCGGCATCGCCAACGAAGCCATAGTCAACACCGTCTTTAACAGGGCGACGATGCGAGCGCAGTATGTTAGCATCGGCACCGGTGAGTCCGATAGCGTTGACTCCCTTTGCCTGTAAAGCGGCAACGACCGTTTTATTTACCAATCCGCCATAAACCATTGTGACGATGTCAATCATATCGGAATCGGTAATGCGACGCCCGTTTACCATCCTGGTTTCAATGCCAAGACGAGCGGCAAGTTTAGTGGCGCTGCGACCACCGCCGTGAACAAGAATTTTATTGCCTTCGAGTGCGCAGAACACATTGAGCAAATTGTTTAGTGCCTCAGCGTCTTCAACGACCGCGCCACCTACCTTTACGACTGTCAGTTTCATAAATCTATATTTACATAATCGCCACGCCTCTCAGAAAAAAGGCGTGGCGAAGTTATTGTTATTCCAAATAAGTGTATCCGTATAGTCCTGAGCGATAATTGTCGAGAAACTCTTTTCCCTCGTCAAGACTTATTTTGCCGTCCTTTACGCTCTTAGTAACCCAGACCTCAAGCTGGCGAACCAGTTTCTTGGGATTATACTGCACGTAAGAGAGCACTTCCTCAACGGTTTCGCCGTCAATAATCTGGTCAATATTGTAAGTACCGTCCTTGACAGATATATGAACGGCGGTGGTATCGCCAAAGAGATTGTGCATATCGCCGAGTATCTCTTGATAAGCACCCACAAGGAAACAGCCCAGATAGTAAGTTTCGTTTTTCTTCAACGGGTGAACGGGCAACACATGAGATATGTTGCGGCTTGTAACGAAGTTGGCTATCTTACCGTCAGAGTCGCACGTAATATCCTGAAGTGTGGCATTGCGCGTAGGACGCTCGTTCAACTTCTGAATTGGCATGATAGGGAACAACTGGTCGATAGCCCAACTATCGGGTAGCGACTGGAAGAGCGAGAAGTTGCAGAAATACTTATCAGCCAACAGCTTGTCAAGATTGCGCAACTCGTCGGGCACGTGCTTGAGAGTCTTTGCCATGCTGTTAATCTCGCGGCAAACGCTCCAATACATACTCTCTATCTCGGCGCGAGTCTTCAGGTCAACTATGCCGTGAGAGAAGAGTTCAAGTGCCTCATCGCGAATGTCCTGAGCATCGTGCCAGTTTTCAAGCATAGAGCGTGTGCTGAGGTTGTCCCATATTTCATACAGGTCTTTTACCAACTGGTGGTCTTCCTCTTTAGGTTCAAAAGACTCTGCCATCTCTGGTAGTGACGCAGTTTCAAGCACATCTATAATGAGCACTGAGTGATGAGCAGCCAGCGAACGACCACTCTCGGTGATGATATTGGGGTGTTCAAAACCATTCTTATCGGCAGCATCTACGACAGTCTGGATACAGTCGGTGAGATATTCTTGAAGTGAATCGTTTACGGAACGCTGGCTGGTTGAGGAGCGAGTAGCCTGA
>CAZPNJ010000045.1:0-11616 GCA_964587765.1 uncultured Prevotella sp. | reverse complement strand
AGGCGTTGTTGACGCAAGTGGAAATCCTGTAAATGGAGGTGTAGATCTTAAAATAAAAGGAGTCAATTCTTCTGTAAAATCGTATGTTGCTGGACTTTATAAAATCGATGATGATTCTTTGGTAATGTCACTTGCATATGAGAATTTTACATATTCAACAGAAGTTGATGCAACAAATGAAATTACTACAACAAATAATGCAATTCCTGCTGGTTCGTATATTTTTAAGTTTATTCCATACAATAATGTAAAGACTGTAGATACAAGAGAAGACCTTACTCCTTATTCAGATATCATCACCATAGCTCCTAGCCGTACGATCACTAAGAATATAGAAATTACCGTAGAGAGTACAGGTCGCTTTATAAATCTGGTAAATGTCATTGTCTTCTAATGTTTATTACTTTTTCATTGCTTCGCTGAAACTCTTTGCGTCTTTTTGGTTTTCGCCGAGTTTCTCTACTTCTTCTATTTTCTTAGCGTACTGTTCTGGTGTAAGAGGCTTTATCTCCATACCGTCAGTGAGTGAAGCCAATCCCTGAAGCACAATCTTGTCGCCAGTCTTCAAGCCGCTTGTTACTATAAAGTTTGTGCCATCGTTTTGCGGAGCTACGGTTATCTCTGTATATTTAACCTTATTGTCTTGTCCTAACACATAAACGAACGTTTTGTTCTGCACCTCAGTAGTAGCGCTTTGTGGTATCAATATTGCGTTAGACTGAGCGTGAGGAACTACGATGTTACCTGCGCCACCACTCTTGAGCAAGTGCTCAGGATTGCTAAAGCGAGCGATTACAGAAATAGAACCTGTGGTAGCGTCAATTACACCGCTCACTTTTATAACCTTACCATCGTGGTTATAAATAGTGCCGTCAGCCAATTGAAGTTTAACTGGAGGATAGTTCTTTATAGCCTCATTAACATTGCCCGACTGCTTAGTCATCTCAAGAAGGTCCTTTTCCGTCATAGAGTAATAAACATCCATTGAAGATATGTCGCTAACCGTAGTCAATGGCTGTGCGCTTGAAGCACTGACCAATGCGCCTTTCTTAAATGGCAGGTCACCTACGACACCTGTTGCGGGGCTTTTTACAAAGCAATATGACAACATTTCCTGTGCGTTTGCCAACGAAGCTTGTGCCTGTGCAACTGCTGCCTTTGCGTTGAGATAAGTGTTTTGAGCCGACTGCAATTCAAAGTCGCCTATAACCTTATTCTCAAATAGTTTCTTATTGTTCTCGTAAGTAAGTTTTGCGGTTTTCAACTGCGCGTTAGCCGAATTCAAAGCCGCTTTAGCTTGGTTTACAGCTGCCTGATATGTGGTATTGTCAATAACGAATAACAACTGGCCAGCCGAAACCTTTTGTCCCTCTTGAATACAAACTTGGGTGATGAAACCTGAAACTTTCGGTCTAATTTCAACATCTTGAATACCCTTTAACACAGCAGGGTAAGTTGACTGCACCGATGTGCTTGATAGTCCAATAGTAGTTACTGGATACTCATTGTCTGTTGGCATTGAGCCTTTCTGTCCACAAGAAGCTACGGAAAGAGCCACTGCTACAACAGAAATCAAACTTTTTACGTTCATACTTTCTTATTATTAATTTGTTTCTAACTTCTTTTTTATTTCAAAAAAACGAATACAAAGTTAAAAACAAAATCAAAAAAGCACAAGCCGTCGCTTTAACATTTATAACTTTATTGTTAGGATTTGTGTTTTTTAACGACCTTTTCTTTACATCTTTCCCTTTCTGACAGCGCCAAGGGAATATTTGACAATATGCATTTCGTGGTTGTTTAGGTTATAAAGCTAGTAGGCTAGAACAACTAGTTTACTAGATTAAATCAGCTTTAACTCAGTGGCTTTTTGGCGCAGCAACTGCATTAACGGCTCACGCTCATTTTCAACTTTTCCGTCAAGCACTGCATCTTTCAGAGTCTGCTTCAAAACACCAACCTCACGCGATGGTTTAAGATTGAAAATCTCCATTATTTCGTTTCCGTCAATACATGGCTGGAAGAGACGTTTGTAATCTCTTTGCTTTAGGTCCTCAATCTTTTCACGAACACGCACATAGTTATCTCTGAACATCTGCTTGCGCACTTCGTTTTTACTGGTTATATCAGCATCGCAGAGTATCATCAAATCGTCTATGTCATCGCCAGCCTCGCTAAGCAGTCGCCTTACCGCACTGTCTGAAACCTCGTCATCGGCTATTGCGATTGGACGCATGTGAAGGTCGATAAGCTTCTGTACATATTTCATTTTAGCGTCAAGCGGAAGTTTCAGCCGACGGAATATGTTTGGAATCATCTTCGCACCCACATAGTTATGGTTATGAAATGTCCAACCTACAAGATTGTCCCAACGTATGGTGCGCATCTTGCCAACATCATGCAGAAGCGCTGCCCAGCGCAACCAAAGATTGTCTGAGTTCTCACAAACATTGTCCAAGACCTCAAGCGAATGGTAAAAATTATTCTTGTGGGCCCGTCCGTTTCGCTTGTTAACAATATCAAGCGCAGCCATTTCCGGCAATATAAGCTGCAACAATCCAGAACGTTGCAAGTCAACGAAGCCTCTGCTTGGTGTGTGACTCAGCATAATCTTGTTCAGTTCGTCGCTTATACGCTCGCCACTAATTATCTTAATGCGGTCGGCATTGCGCTCAAGAGCGTCGAACGTTTCCTCATCAATAAAGAATCTGAGTTGTGTGGCGAACCTTATACAGCGCATCATTCTCAGTGGGTCGTCAGAGAAAGTTATATCGGGGTCGAGCGGCGTGCGAATAATGCCGTCTTCCATATCTGCTATGCCGTCAAATGGGTCAACAAGTTCACCAAATCGGTCTTTGTTCAGGCATACTGCTATTGCATTAATAGTGAAATCGCGACGGTTTTGGTCATCTTCCAAAGTACCATTCTCAACAACTGGTTTTCGTGAGTCGTGACTGTAGCTTTCCTTACGAGCGCCCACAAATTCCACTTCCGTATCACGGTATTTCACCTGCGCCGTTCCAAAGTTTTTGAACACCGACAGATGGGCATTCTTGCCCAAACCTTCTTTCAGCTTTTTTGCCACCTCAATACCACTGCCCACTACTACGACATCAATGTCATTAGATGGACGCTCAAGAAAGAGGTCACGCACATAACCACCCACCACATAGCACTCTAAATTAAGTGCGTCAGCGGCGTCAGATATACGGTGAAATATTTCTTTATCAAGTATTTGGGCTAACTGTTCGTCAGAAAGAAGTCTCATTTGTTCTAGCTTGTCCGTTATAACAATTCCTTATAGAGAGTGCAAAGATAATAAAAAAAGTTGTACTTTTGCACCCATGTACAAGATATTATTCACTTTAATGGCTGTATTAGCCCTTTGTTCATGCGAGCCAAGCGCCGACGAACAGGCGTCAAGACTGCTCTCTGACATTGAACGACTTAACACCGAAGGCAAATATAGCCAAGCGCTTGACTCAATAATGAAGTTACGCGCACAATTTCCACAGGCTATAAAAGCGCGCCAACGCGCACTCGAAATATGGCAAGAGGCATCAAAGAAGATGGCTCAACAGGACCTTATACACACCGACTCGCTATTGCAAGCAACCATAGCACAACAGCAAAGTGCGTCAACACGCCTTGAGCGCAATATGCTCGGCGTAAAGGTTGACTCACTAAAGGCAAGGGTTGATGCCCTGAGCGGAGTTGTAAGAATAATACGCCACAAGCAGAGCGAAGATGGCGTAAAGAGCAAGCAATAAACTTACACCTTATTATATATAGAACAAACTACAATCATCATAAATCAAACATTTATTTAATAGAAAACTTTTAAAATGACTTTTATTCAAAAGAACTTCAAGTATGCAATGCTGCTTTGGGCATTGCTAATCAATTTCGCCGCCTTTGCACAAGGTCCAGGTGACACGGGAAAATACTACTCAACTGCTACCGGCACCACTGGCGAAGCACTACAGAAAGCATTGGGCAAAATCATCAGTCAGCACGACGTACTCAGCTACAACTACCTGTGGGACTGCTACAAGACCACAGACCTGCGCGCCGATGGAAAGATATGGGATATGTATTCAAGCACCACAAACTACGTTCAAGGCAAGGATCAGGCTGGCAGCTACAAGAAAGAAGGTGACTGCTACAACCGTGAGCACTCTTTCCCTAAGAGTTGGTTTAGTAAGAGTTCACCTATGGTCACCGACCTTATTCACATAGTTCCTACCGACGGCTATGTCAACAACAAGCGTAGTAGCCACCCATTCGGCGAGACCGATGGCGATATGTATAAAAGCAATGAGGGCTTTAGCAAACTCGGTAAATCCAAGACACCGGGCTACAGCGGCACTGTCTTTGAACCTGCCGACGAGTATAAGGGCGATTTCGCACGCATATACTTTTACATGGCAACTTGCTATTACGACCGCATTTCTTCATGGTCGAGCCCAATGCTTGCGGGCAACTCATACCCTGCTTACACCAAGTGGGCTATCGACCTGCTGCTACGTTGGGCTAAGGAAGACCCTGTAAGCGAAAAGGAAATCAAGCGCAACGCCGCAGTATTTAAGTTGCAGAAAAACCGCAACCCTTACGTTGACTACCCTGGGCTTGAGCAGTATGTATGGGGCGACAAAATAGGCACTAAGTTCCAATACGACAACTACGATGCCGCACTACCTGCCGACCCTACTCCTGTTGACCCAGTCAACCCTGACACAACAAAGACTGACCCTGAAACTCCCGACACTATCCAAACCGACACCGCCGATATAAATACCGACGTTACTCAGGCTACGTTCGTAAGAGTATCGTCAGACGACCAACTCGTCATCGGCAGAGAGTATCTTATCGTATGCGAGAGCAAGGGCATGGCAATGACTGGCTACAACGCACCTAAGGACATTTTCAACTACACTAAAGTTACCGTCAGTGGCGGAAGCATTATCACCAAGGTTGGCGACGATAACCCACACACCCTGAAGTTAGGCGGTGAAAAGGGCAGCTACACCCTCTTCGACACTTACGAGGGCGACTATCTATGCTGTTTTGGCGAGGGCAACAAACTAAGCGCTCAGACTTCGTTTACTGACAACAGCGGTCGTTGGGATATAACTATCGGCAACAGCCTCACTACCATCAAGAGCTGTCAGTTCTCTTCGCGCACGATTCAGTACAACAGTTCTTCTCCCCGCTTTGCCACCTACACCAACCGCCAGGAACCAATTTCTCTCTTCATGCGAACTTCTACTACTGCCATTTCTTCCCCAAGCGTATATAGTGTAACCACTCCAAGCGGCTGGTACACTATCAGCGGTGTAAAGCTATCGGCAGAGCCAACACAGCATGGAATTTATCTGCATGACGGCAAGAAAGTTATTAAATAAAGAAAGATTATTAAATAATGCTTAGCGCAACGTTACTAATACGTTGCCAGAAAAAATAACGTTACTCCGGTCGATTATAACCAATGCAATAAGAAATATGGCAGTGGCTGCATCAACCACGTTCCACATAATTCGTCCAAGCGCAAGCCTATAGAAAGGTTGGAACAAAAGCGCCAAAGCCGCAAAGGTTACCGCCATAGCTGGTTCTTCTTTACCCAGATACTGATAAGCACTTACGACGAAAACGACCATGGCAATGAACCTTACTAAGGTATAATAACCATAGGGCATTGTTGTCAAGCATAGCAACAATAACACTGCCAGAATTAAACATAAATACTTCATACGCATATATATTTGTTATACGATTAGTTAATGCTTCTTCACGTCAACGATATGTGTCGGCGCCTGCTCCTTATTGCGACGGTTAACTACCGTAACGACAGCCTGAGCCAGAGAAATAAACGCCAAACCGGTGACAGACTCAGAGTTCAAAGCGGCAGGTTCGCCTGTGTCACCGCCTTCGCGAATACTCTGTACTAAAGGTATCTGCGCCAACAACGGGCAGTCCATTTCCTTAGCAAGATTCTTACAACCGTCTTTACCGAAAATGTAATACTTGTTGTCAGGCAACTCTGCCGGCGTGAACCACGCCATATTTTCAACCAGTCCGAGTATAGGAACGTTAACCTTATCGTTGCGATACATGTCAATACCCTTCTTGGCATCTGCCAATGCCACTTGCTGAGGAGTACTTACAATAACCGCACCAGTTATGGCAAGCGTCTGCAATAAAGTGAGATGAATATCGCTTGTGCCAGGTGGCGTGTCAAGTATAAAGTAGTCAAGTTCGCCCCAGTCAGCGTCGCCTATAAGTTGTTTAAGCGCATTTGAAGCCATGCCGCCACGCCAAAGGATTGCCGTTTCGGGGTTAACGAAGAAACCTATACTGAGCATCTTTACGCCATATTTCATAATTGGCTCTATAAGGTCACGCTCGTTCTTGCGAACCGCACAGGGGCGCTCTCCCTCCACATTAAACATCTTTGGCATTGAGGGACCGAATATGTCGGCATCAAGCAAACCTACCTTATAACCTAAACGCGCTAAGCCGATGGCAAGATTTATGGCAACAGTACTTTTACCCACGCCACCCTTTCCAGAGCTAACCGCTATTACGTTCTTTACTTGTGGTAACATTTTGCCCGGTTCCGGACGAGCGGCTGATTTATATTCAAGTGCGATATTTACTTCAACGAATTTACTAATATTATAATGTATAGCTGCCTCTGCCGCCTTAACCGTTGACATTAAGAACGGGTCAGTCTCGCGGGGGAATATAAGAGAGAAACTAACCTTCATACCATCAATGCGCAGATTGTCAGCTACCATTTCACTATCTATAAGGTTTTTCTTCGTACCCGGATAGGTAACGGTTGATAGTGCGTCTAATATTAGTTTGGGATATAATGTCATAATGTTCTTGATAGTTTTGATATTTTCTGCAAAGATACTAAATTTGCAATATAATTGTATCGCATTTATGGAAAAGATAACAGAACAGCCCTCGCATTACAATAATATAGAGCTAAAGACAACGCACGAAATCCTTAGCGAGATAAATCGTGAAGACCACCTTGTGGCTGATGCCGTGGAGCGCACCATTCCACAGATAGAGCGTTTGGTTGACCTTGTTGCCGAGCGAATGAAAAAAAACGGCAAAGTATTCTATATTGGTGCCGGTACGAGCGGAAGAATAGGCGTACTGGATGCGTCAGAGTTACCTCCGACATTTGGTGTTTCGCCCACGTTGGTCAAAGGAATAATAGCCGGAGGTGACACTGCGTTAAGAAACGCCGTGGAAAACGCTGAGGATAGCACTGAACAGGGTTGGAACGACCTACAAGAGCATGGCATAAAGGCTGAAGACACGGTTATCGGCATAGCCGCTTCAGGCACTACGCCCTACGTTGTTGGTGCAATAGAGAAAGCTCGTAAGGAGAGTATTCTTACGGCTGGCATTACCAGCAATCCCGATTCGCCTTTGAGCCGCGCCGCCGAAATTGCCATAGAGGTAGTGGTTGGTCCGGAATACATAACCGGTTCGTCGCGCATGAAGTCTGGCACGGCGCAGAAAATGATTCTAAACATGATAAGCACCGCACTGATGATACACCTCGGCAGAATCAAAGACAACAAAATGGTAAACATGCAACTGAACAACCAGAAACTGATAGACCGTGGAACAAGAATCATTGCTGAGGAGTTGGGTATCGGATATTGCAAAGCTCAGCAACTACTCTTATTAAATGGTAGCGTAAAAGCCGTTTTAAGTGACAAAAAGAAAGATTCGCATTAGATTTATTGCTAATTCGTTAGAAAAACATTAACTTTGCCATTCAAATAACAAAATCAACACATAACACAAACAATTAAACCACATTAAAAAAGATGAGTAAACTTATTAAGCCACAAGATTACAAGGCTCTGCTTGACATGCGCCAGACAGAACAAGGCATTAAACTTATAAAAGAATTCTTTCAACAAAACCTTTCCACTGAGCTACGATTACGCAGAGTAACCGCTCCGCTTTTCGTAATGCAGGGATTGGGTATCAACGACGACCTAAACGGTGTTGAGCGCCCAGTTACTTTCCCAATCAAAGACCTCGGCGACAAAAAGGCTGAGGTGGTACACTCTCTCGCCAAGTGGAAGCGTTTGACTCTGGCAGAGTACAAGATTGAACCAGGCTACGGTATTTATACCGATATGAATGCTATACGTGCCGATGAGGAACTGGACAATCTTCACTCGCTATACGTTGACCAATGGGACTGGGAAGCTGTCATTAACAAAGAGGACCGCACGCTCGCCTTTCTGAAAGACATAGTACGCAGAATCTATTCTGCAATACTTCGCACTGAATACCTGACTTGCGAGACCTACTCACAAATCAAACCATTCTTGCCACAGCAGATACACTTCATTCATTCACAAGAGTTGCTTAACATGTACCCGACACTCTCGGCAAAGGAGCGTGAAGACGCTATCTGCAAAAAATACGGCGCAGTGTTTGTGATTGGCATCGGTGGCAAACTGAGCGACGGAAAGAAACACGACGGTCGCGCTCCCGACTACGACGACTGGTCAACTCAAAACGAAGAGGGAACCATTGGACTTAATGGCGATATACTAATCTGGTATCCTGTATTAGGGCGTTCGTTTGAACTGTCGTCTATGGGCATAAGAGTTGACAAGAAAGCACTGCTTGAACAGTTACGCATAGAAGGCAAGGAAGAAAGGCAAGAGCTTTACTTCCACAAGCGATTGCTGAACGACCAGTTGCCATTGAGCATTGGCGGCGGTATTGGACAGAGTCGCCTTTGTATGGTTATGCTACACAAGGCACACATTGGTGAAATTCAAGCCAGTATCTGGCCCGACGATATGCGTCAGGAATGCGCCGCAAATGGAATGCCTTTGATTTAGCAAACAAAGATTTATTACAAATAATTTGCATAGGGCTATGAAATAGCGTAAATTTGCACCTAATTATAATTATAGCAACTACTAATGAGACAACTTAAAATCTCCAAATCTATCACCAATCGCGAAACAGCTTCGCTTGAAAAATATCTGCAAGAAATAGCAAAAGAAGAGCTATTGACGGTTGAGGAAGAGGTGGAGTTAGCGCAACAGATAAAGAAAGGCGACCGCAAGGCACTGGACAGGCTCACTAAGGCGAACCTGCGCTTTGTGGTATCCGTAGCTAAACAATACCAAAACCAAGGTTTAAGTTTGCAAGACCTTATCAATGAGGGCAATCTCGGTCTGATAAAAGCTGCCGAGAAGTTTGACGAGACACGTGGCTTCAAGTTCATTTCGTATGCCGTATGGTGGATTCGTCAAAGCATTCTGCAAGCCATTGCAGAGAATAGCCGCATAGTAAGATTGCCGCTAAACCAAGTTGGCTCAGTTAATAAGATTAGAAAAGCAATGAATAAGTTCGAGCAGGAAAACGAGCGCACGCCAAACGTTAACGAGTTGGCTGAACACGTTGGACTGCCCGAAGATAAGATTGATGCCGCCATAAAGATAAATGGCAAGCATGTATCAATGGACGCTCCTTTCGGTGACGATGGCGAAAATGGTGGAACTGGATTGATTGACGTTTTGCAAAACGAGGACGAGCCGGAGACTGACAAACAGTTGTTGACCGAATCGCTTCGCAACGAGATACAGGTAGCACTGCAATCACTATCAGAGCGTGAACGCAACATACTCACCTGTTTCTTCGGCATTGACGGCACCAACCACGAAATGACTCTCGAAGAGATTGGCGACAAGTACGGACTGACACGCGAACGCGTTCGCCAAATAAGAGAAAAGGCAATTCGTCATCTGCGCCACAACACCAAGAACAAGGTACTTAGAGAATACTTAGGCAAGTAATCCGTGGCAAATAAGGACGCAGATAGATAGACACTCGCCCACCCTATTAGCGAAATACAATAAAACAAACATATATGAAGTTCTTAAAAACTATCATACTCTCACTTGCCCTGATAATGGGCTTTGCGCAAAGCGCCAATGCGGCTAATAAGAAAGAACCAGTCTGGATGTTTGGCTTAGCGGCATCTTTTAGTGACTCTACGGTATATATGACAGATATACAAATAGTAGATTCGGCATACACAAACAACCACGGACTATTCCTTAGCGAGCGCAATGAATACAGCAACCAACTTAGGGCATATCTTAAAGCGCAAGGAGTAAAAGCGCCAACGTGTGTAACCACCTTCGCACGCAAATACAAAGAAATTGAGAAGAAATATCTCAAGATGAAAAGAAGATATACGCTTAAAGGACAATATAACGTAAAATACACAAAGGGATTCATATACGAAGCTGTTCGACCAATGAAGAACTATTAGTTTATAGTTAATGACCCAACACTGGTATAAGATAGCCGACCTTGGCATAAACATAACTTTTGCCGAAAGCATAATAAACAGCACCGAACTTCTGCCATCACTTAACAACTTTGAATGTGAGCACAAGCCCGATGCTGATATTTTGTTTTCGCTAAACGTTGATGACAAGCTAAAGCCATACGCCAAAGCCGACCGCACCAGAATAAAGGTTTTCAACACTGGCAATGGCGACATCATAGTTGACACAACCGCCGACGGGCATATACAATATATAATGAAAAACGCTGATGGCAGAAGTTGCTGCCTCATGCAAGCCAACAAGGAGTTCACATCATGCCAATGCGCACTTAACGGCAACTTTCAGATGCGCATGTTCGGCTTGAACAACGCTCTGATGATAGCCATGGCGTTTGCCGGTTGCCGACATGATTTATTGCTTATACACGCATCTACTATAGAATACATGGGGCATGGCTACGCATTCATTGCGCCAAGCGGCACGGGCAAAAGCACACAGACAAGCAACTGGCTTAATCACGTAAAGGGTAGTCAACTGCTTAATGATGACAACCCGATAGTGCGGTTTATTGATGACATACCTTATATATATGGTAGTCCGTGGAGCGGTAAGACTCCCTGTTACAGAGATAAGCGATTGCCATTAGGAGCGATTACGAGAATTGTTCAGGCACCAAGCAACTCAGTTGAACGCCTGCACCCAATAGAAGCATTCACCGAAATGCTGACTTCCGTCTCGGTAATGGTATGGGAAAAGGATATATACAGAAGCGTCAGGGCAACTATCGCCAAGCTGATAGAACGAGTGCCTATGTACAAGTTGAACTGTTTACCAAATAAAGAATCTGCATTGCTATGCAAAGAAACAATAATAGCTAATGATGAACAAAACTACTGAAACGAAACCACAGCTGATAAAGGTTGACAACGACGACCTTATACCTGTCATATTCGAACTGCTTGACAAGGGTCACACAGTGACTCTGCGCCTACGTGGAAGGAGTATGATGCGTTTCTTGGTGGACAACCGTGACATTGCCCTTATTACCAAAGCAAAACAAATTAACAAGGGCGATGCTGTATTGGCGCGTGTTGATGATGGCAGATTTGTTTTGCATCGCATAATAAAGATTGAAGGCGATGATGTAACTCTCATGGGCGATGGCAATACTACCACCGCAACCAGTAGCCTTGGCTTCACCAGTCTTCTTTTCCATCTCAGCCTTCAAATCAGCAATCTCTTTTTCGAGATCAGAGTT
>CAZPNJ010000044.1:8125-11671 GCA_964587765.1 uncultured Prevotella sp. | reverse complement strand
ATCTCGTCGCAGATAGGTATTACGTGTTCGCCTATAGCTGCAGCTGTCGTTGCATTTGTCACAATTTCAAATGAACATAGTTTTGCAGTGACAATTCCGCAGGTGCTGATGGTTACGATACCGGCATGTCTGATAGGTATAATTCTCGCGTCGATAGCATCATATCATCGTGGACTGGACCTTGATAAAGACCCTGAATTTCAGAAAAAACTGCAGGACCCAGCACAGCGCGAGTTCATATATGGCAACACTGCAACGACTCTTGACAAGGAAGTGTCTCGTGAGGCTAAGGGTGCGGTTATAATATTTTTCTGTGCCTTGGCGGTGATTGTGTTCTTTGCGATATTGCAGAGCGCATTGCCAGCATACCAACATGTTGTTGCAGTTGACGGCGCAAAGGATGTGATGATTAACGGTACATCGGTGACTGCTAAGGAACTCGCTAAGGCGGGGGTGCTGGTGCAGGGAGTTACAATAATGGAGGAGTATCATTTGAAGATGAATCTTGTAATCCAGATAGTTATGATTTCGGCTGCAGCACTGATGATAATATTCTGCAAGGCAAAGCCTAAGGCAGCTGTCGGTGGTGCGGTTTGGCAGAGTGGAATGGTAGCGGTTGTGGCTATCTATGGCATCGCTTGGATGGCTGATACATACTTCTCTAACTATATGAAAGAGATGCAGATGATGCTCTCTGAACTTGTGACCGCTTATCCGTGGACAATGGCAATAGCGTTCTTCCTTGTGTCGGTGCTGATTAACTCTCAGGGTGCGGTGGTGGTGGCTATGCTGCCGCTTGCTTACAAACTGGGCATACCAGGTTGGGTATTGCTGGGTATATTGCCAAGCGTATATGGATATTTCTTTATCCCGAACTACCCGTCTGACATCGCAACGGTAAACTTCGACCGCTCCGGTACGACAGTCATAGGAAAGTATCTGCTAAATCACAGTTTTATGATGCCGGGATTGATACATGTGGTAGCGGCGACCGTATGTGGCTACCTCATAGCATTCCTGTATCACTCTATGGGTGTTATATAATATAATAAGGTGTAATTAGAATATGTAATGGAGCTAAGCTTATGGTCAAAAGTGTGACTAAGGCTTAGCTCCATTATCTGTTTTGTCTTAGAGGTCTTCGTAGTTAGGTATATCTTTCAGGAACGTGTAGCTATTGTTCTCGTAGTTTATTTTGCAGCAGAAGTGCTGAATGCCGTTGCTGACTATGAGATAATCGACGTGCAAAAGCATGTTATAAATTGTTATTTGGTCGAATACCTTTTGAGTCAACGCAATACTTGGCGCCTTGTACTCGATAATCATCTTTGGGCGAAGTTCGCGATTGTAAAGTACGCTGTCGGCACGGAGCGTCTTGTCGCCTATCGATAACTTTATCTCGTTTGCCATAAGTGTTTGTGGGAATCCTTTGTGGCCGATAAGATAGTGTACGAAGTGCTGGCGCACCCACTCCTCAGGTGTAAGTGCTACGTATTTGCGTCTGAGATTGTCGTATATTGTAGGGCGCTGCTTAGTGCCCGATAATTTTATGTCGTATGTAGGGAGATTTAATGAAATCATTTTCTTACCTTTGCAGTGCCTTGCAAAGGTAGAACATTTATTTCTAATATAAAACATAACTATGGCAGAAAAGGGAAAAGGCACTACATATGAAGAGCTAATTAAGGATATCAAGGCAAAGAATTTCAAACCTGTATATTTGTTTATGGGTGAAGAGTCTTATTTTATAGACCAACTTGCCGATGCCATAGTTGAAAACTCGTTAGACCCTTCTGAGCGTGACTTTAACCTTGACGTTTTATATGGCTTAGATTTGAAGTTAGATTCTAAGCCTGTAGTGGAAATGGCTAAGGCATATCCTATGATGGCTGCGCGCAGGGTGGTCATACTGAAAGAGGCGCAAAACATGCAGGCTACGCAACTTGAGAACATCGCGACCTACACGGAGAAGCCTGCGCCAACGACAGTTCTTGTTATTTGTTATAAGAATGGCACGATAGATTCTCGTAAGAAGTTGGTGAAGACCATCGCTGCTAACGGTGCCGTATTCGTAAGCGACAAACTGAAAGACGATAAGTTTTCTAAATTCCTTGTAGGCAGAATGAAAATGCGTGGTCTGCTGTTGGAAGACAAGGCTGCGGCAATGATAACCGAGAGTGTTGGCTCAGACATAAGCCGTGCCCTTTCTGAACTGGAAAAGGTTGTGACCACATTGTCACAGGGCGACCGCATAACACCTGACATTGTAGAGGAGAAAATCGGCATCAGCAAGGAATACAATATTTGGGAACTGAAGTCGGCGATAGTTAATAAAGACGTGGTAAAGACCAACCGCATAATGCAATATTTCGCCTCAGAGTCGAGAGCCACGAAAGGAGAGAAGAACTCCGCATATGCGGTATTGCCAATGCTGTTTAACTATTTCCAGACATTGATGATTGCATATTATGCTCCCGACAGAAGCAATCCACGCTCGGTAGCTGAATATATTGGCGCAAAGAGTGATTGGGCTGCAAGAGATTACGTAACGGGTATGCGTAATTATAAAGGACGTAAGGTGCTGGACATTCTCGGCAAGTTACGTGAAGCAGATGCCCGAATGAAAGGTATTGAAAACGGTTCGGCATCAGTTATTGATTTAATGCGCGAACTTGTTTTCTTTATATTACATTGATTATTTCTTAAATCCGAAGAAGTCGGAGAGGGTAGTGAAGTCTTTTTTCATGATAAGACCAATACCCTGAGTATTTAGACTGTTGCGAGTGAAGTAACGGTCGTTAGTCTTGTTATACATATTTACGCTGATGTTGCCGTTTGGTAGCAACAAGTAGCGTAAGTCAAAGTCGCCGATAAATGAAGAGGTTGCGTTGGCGTTGTCGCGATAACCGAACTGTCCGTTAAAGAGCAGCCGATTGTTTAGCATTCTGCCACTCAGCAGACTCTCATACTCGGCATTATTCCAACCTTCGGTGCCTGTGGTGATGTTGGCACCGATATTCCAGTTGGAACTGTTGACCACAGAGCTGAGTATATTGTTTATTTGTTGGGTGATGGTTCCACTCAATAGACTTTGCATAACCACCGAAGTCTGGCTTTGTTGTTGGTTGCCTTCTATGCCAGCGTTATTGGCTCCTTGGTTATAGAATCTGCCCACAGCGAGAAGGTACAGTACTTGCTGGTTGAGTTGCTCCTCGCTGTTCATGAGGTTTAGTATCATTTGTTTCGCCTCAGTCTGCACGGTTGGCATGTCAAGATTAAACGTCACGCGTGGTTGCGAGGCTGTACCAGCTATGTTCATCAGGCAGTTTACGCGTATTGTGTTGTTTGAGAACGAGCTTCCCATATTCAGGTCAGACAAACTTACGCCCTGTACCGTGTATTGCGCTTGCAGGTTAATGGCTGAGGCGAATGGGTCGCCACCGAAGGCTATAGTTCCGCCTGGCTGGAATTGGAAGTCTTTCTTAATGGCGTTTTGAATAGACAACTTGTATATGCCGTGATCAACAATATAGTTGCCATAGATGT
>CAZPNJ010000044.1:0-8115 GCA_964587765.1 uncultured Prevotella sp. | reverse complement strand
GATGTTAAACGCACCTTTATTGTAATAAGAAGCCTTGAGAGCGCCGTTGCCGTTTAATCCGATGTAATCGCCGGTTTGATTGTCCATGATGAGCTTTAGCATGGCGTCTTGTGTGGCGTTTATGGCGAAGTTCAAGTGAATGTCGGTAGGTATATCCACCTCTGCATCGTCATTGTCGTTGACGTGGCGCGTTATTGTAATATTCTCTATAGAGTCTCTGTTTCGCCAATTTATGAAGTCGTTTTGTTCAACAACACTGTTCAATCCAGCTACATTATATACAATGACGGTGTTTTTCTCTGGTTTCGCCTTCACATTGATGTTAAGTTCGCCACTCTTGCCGTCGATGTTGCAGTTACCTGTGCCATAGACCGTTCCGTAGAAAGTGCTGCCAACGGTTCTTGGCATATCGTATGACAAGAAATCTGTTGCATTTACATCTATATTATAGGTAAGGTGTCCCAGATTTCTATGATTTAGTTCTCCATTAACGATTGCGATATTGGCATTTCTGTCATAGACAGTGTCGTTATGGAAAATAAACTTGTGAGGAACGAAGCTAATGTCTGCACCATTTATGTTGTAGATAGTGCCAAGCGGTTTAACGCCCACTTTACCGTTGGCTTTCATCTGACCAATGAGGTTCAAGTCTTTGCTAAGGTCGCCAACAACGTGTAACTCTCCGTTGCAATTCAAGTCAATATGGTTAAGGAAGTTGCCGCAGAAAGTTTTTAGAAATTCCGCTCTAGTGTTATGGGCAGCAATGTCTAAGTCCATGTAGTTGCGCTTAGGCGAGATATAACCATTTATTATGGTTTTTCGTTTAGGCTTATCGTAAGCGATTGCATTGATGTCAATCTGTTCTTCTTTTGCGTTCCAGTTAACTTGGGCATCAAGGTCACCCATATTGCCGTTAGCAAATTTGAAGTCTGTTACATTTAGTTTCGCATGAGCTGTTGGCGTAGTTGCAAAAAGGCTTGATAGCTCGCCATGACCTGTTGCGTATCCAGAGAAACTGACAGCATCGAAGTTTACAAGGTCCAATATGTAGCTGACGTTTAGCCTGTTGAAGTCGATGTCTATGACATCTGCGGCACTTTTCGAAGCAATTCCGTTGATAGTAAGACTTTGGTCGCCATGTTCAAATGTGAAATGGTCAACGATTATATGATTGGGTGAGTAAACAATGTCGGAAGGTTGTATTGTCCAAGCCGTGTCGCCAATGTGTATGTCTGATGGCAAGAATGTGGTGTGAATGGCTGAAGCTCCGTTGGCATCTTTGAAGAAACGCGTCTTTGTTTTTATATTTCCATGTATGCTCTTCATCACATCTTTATTATATATAGATATGTTTGTGAGCAGGCGGTTGCCGGCAGCTTCTGATTGTATGGTATAGCTGTTGCTTGAATTGGCGTCGGTAAGTGTGCGCATGGTGGCACGCATGGTGTCTTTGTCTGTTGAGATGTCAACTGATGTATTTCGCAGATTTATGCCAAACAGTTCCACTTCTGGCGCACTTACGAGCAGGTTTGTATTGCTTGTATGGTCATTATTCTCAAGCAGTAGCTTTATTGGTTGGCTGGCGTTTATGTTTGTGCCAAACAACTCTTTCAGCCACTTTGTACTTTCTATCTCGGCTTGCAGTGTAAAGTTGTTGTTGCAATGTTGGTATCTTGGTAATCCCGGAAGGGTGGGAAGTTTGTTTTTAATTACGTTTATTACGCTCTGTCCGATGGTGGCATAATCATAGTCGCCGCTTAACTTTGCTTCAATGAATGGTGCTGACAGTTCAATGGTTTTGCTCTTGCCGTTGGCAGTTGCGTGTATGTCTATCGAATCTAAGGCATAGCCTGCAGTGGTAGTACTGATGCCAAAGATTGATGGTTTGACGTGATGAATATAGGCGTAGAAGTCGGTTCCTTGATTGCTTTTGTCTGTATTGTACGAGCCTTTTACGTTTAGTGCGAGGTTGTCGTCGTTGATGTCAAGGTCGCCACTCAGCACGCCGTTTATGTAAGAACCATCAAGGTCTATATCACGAAACGAGTAGTTGTTGTAGTCAAAACGGTCAATAAAGCCGTCGGCTATTATGGTCGGCTTGCCTTTATCCGGCAGTTTGCCATTGAAGTTTATCTTAGCTGTCAGTTTGCCAAACTTGTTATTATCAAGCAACTGCGCTAAGTTCAGTTCGTTGGTAGAGAACTCTCCTTGAATGTTGTTGCCACTTTTGCCGACGTTTATTGATACAATGCCAGCATCGGTGCTAAGAGTTCCGTCCATGGTTACGTCTTTATCGTAACCTCCGACGAAGCCTTTGTAACTAATATCTCCCAGTCTTGTAAGAATGGTTGGTAGGTGAAGTGAAGTGCCGAAGTTGTTCACTATTTTCTCAATTTTGCTTGCGCTTACTTGCAACTTGCTGATTGTTGACTCCCAACGTATTTTGTCCAAAACACTAACCGAACCGTTGGCTACGAATACAAGATTATTGTTAGCCGACTTTAGTTGTATGTCGCTGATTGTAAACGAGGTGCTCGTGGCACTGAAAGTGGTCGTTAGTGTTATTGTATCTTGAAATGCTTTGAGTTTTGGCTCAATGGCTTGAAAATCAGATGGCGTAATTGTTGAATGCTCAACTTTCCCTTCAATATATAGAGATGGACGGATTAGTCCTTCTTCATCGATTGCGTATTTTGCCTTAATATCGCTAGTAACCAGCTTGGTGTTAGGCATCTCTAACTCAAAGTTGTTGAGTGTGGCATGGGTGCTGTCAGCAATGAAATGAAAGGTCAGATTATTTACTTTTATGCCAGATGCGTCGTGGAAAGAAAGTTTACGAATGTTTACATCAATAGAATCATCAGCGAGGCAGTTAATGTTTATGTGAGCACTGACGTCTTTCATACTCACGCCTGACTTTATAAACAGTCGTGGGCGTGACTTTTTGTAGTTAAGGGCGTAACTAATTGCACCGTTGCGTATGATTAGTGAGTGAATGCGAAGGTCGAGTGGTGTGTGCTGCGTAGTGTCTTTCGATACGAGCGAGTCAAGAGCAAACTGAAAGTTAGGCTGCGACTCGGCTGTTTCCTTATATAAATTGGCTTTCATGCCAAACAGTTGTGCCGAAGAAATTCTGATTTGTCCGCTCAGCAGCGGAATTATGTCAACTTTAGCCGAAACTCTGCCTGCACGCAACATTAGTTTGTTTTTCTGGTCATAGATGTTCACATCGTCAATGATGAAACGATTCAAAAGCCCCAAGTCAACTCGTCCAATCGTTGCTTTTGTGCCAAGTTTGTGCGCAATGGCATTGCCCAGCACAGAGCCAATATGACTTTGTACGGGCGAGAGGTGTAGCAAAACTATAGTGATAAAATATGTAGATGCTATCAAGCAGATTACCGCAATTTGAATTTAGGCGCAAATATACAGTAAAATACTGTCATTGCGAAATAAAAAGCCGAATAATAATATCATATTGCTAATTTTTTTCTTATCTTTGCAGAGCGTTTGACATTTGCGTGTCATGAGATGTTGATTAGAGGCTGAAGAGAAGGCAAACACACGACGATTAGATAAAGGACAAGAAGTAATAAGTAGTTTATATATAAAGCATTTTTTCTTTTATGACAAACGTAATTAAGTTGCGCAAAGGACTTGACATTAAGCTTAAAGGCAGGGCTGTTCTAAACAAACGCTCAGCCGTTAAGAGTTCTGAATATGCTCTGTGTCCTGACGCATTTGTTGGCGTTAAACCAATGGTTGTGGTGCATGTCGGCGATAAAGTAAAGGCTGGCGATGCACTTTTCGTTAACAAAAACTATCCAAACGTTAAGTTTGCTTCACCTGTTAGTGGTGAGGTGACAGACATTGTCAGAGGCGACCGCCGTAAGGTGCTTTCGGTAAAGGTTAAGGCTGATGTCGAGCAGCAATACGCTGAGTTCGCTCCAAAAGATGTCAATGCGCTGGATGGCGATGCAGTAATCAACAGTTTGCTTGAGGCTGGCTTATTTGGTTATATCAACCAGTTGCCTTACGCCATTTCCACAAATGAGCAGACTAAGCCTAAGGCCGTCTTTGTTTCGGCTCTTAGAGATATGCCGTTGGCTGCTAACTTCGAGTTCGAGTTGAAAGGCAACGAAGACGAGTTTCAGGCTGGTCTTACAGCATTGTCTAAAATCGCTAAGACCTATCTCGGCATAGGCAAGAAGCAAACTGCATTCACCAATGTGAAAGATGTTGAACTGACAGTGTTCGACGGCGCTTGCCCAGCAGGCAATGTCGGCGTTCACGTTAACCACCTTTGCTCTGTCAATAAGGGTGAGATTGTTTGGACGGTTGACCCTACTGCAGTTATCTTCTTTGGTCGTTTGTTCCTTTCTGGCAAGGTTGATTTGACTCGTACCATAGCAGTTGCAGGCAGCGAAGTTAACACTCCTGATTACGTTGATTGCCTTGTAGGCACGCCATTGAAAGACATTCTTTCAGATCGTCTGCATAATACAGACCATATACGTATTATTAACGGTAACCCACTTACGGGCGTTAAAGATTCGCTTGACGGCTACCTGTTGGCTCACACTTCTGAGGTAACGGTTATCCCTGAGGGCGATGACGCTGACGAAATGCTCGGTTGGATTATGCCACGCTTTAATCAATTCTCAGTCTCTAAGAGCTATTTCTCTTGGCTGTTTGGCAAGAAGCGTGAGTACGACATAGATGCCCGTGTTAAGGGGGGCGAGCGCCACATGATTATGAGTGGTGAGTATGACAGTGTATTGCCAATGGACATTTATGGCGAATACCTTATAAAGTCAATCATCACAGGCGACATAGACAAGCAGGAACAGTTAGGTATTTATGAAGTTTCGCCTGAAGACTTTGCTCTTGCAGAGTTTGTTGACTCTTCAAAGTTGCCACTTCAAAAGATTGTTCGCGAGGGTCTTGACGCTCTGCGTAAGGAGAACGAGTAAACCGTTCGCCCATAATCACTATACATTATTATAAAGTTAAATCAGAAATAAACATATATAGATATGTCTGCACTAAAGAAACTTATGGACGGCATGAAGCCAAAGTTTGAAGAAGGTGGCAAGTTACACGCCTTCAAGAGCTTGTATGACGGTTTCGATACGTTCCTTTTTGTTCCAAACACGACGTCAACGAGTGGCACGAACATACATGACGCCATTGACTCTAAGCGTATTATGAGTTTCGTTGTCATTGCGTTGCTTCCAGCAATGCTGTTCGGAATGTATAATATAGGCTATCAGAACTGGCTTGTGGCTGGTTCGCCTGCGACGGAGTCTCATGTGGAGATGTTCCTCTTTGGTCTCTTGACGCTTCTGCCTAAGATAGCTGTTAGCTACATCGTGGGCCTCGGCATAGAGTTTGCTTGGGCGCAGTGGAAAGGCGAGGAGATACAGGAAGGTTACCTCGTATCGGGCATAATCATTCCACTGATTATACCTATTACAACTCCTTACTGGGCGCTGGCGCTGGCTATTGCTTTCGCCGTAATCATTTGCAAAGAGATATTCGGCGGAACGGGCATGAACATTTTCAACGTTGCGCTTGCCGCTCGCGCTTTTTTGTTCTTCTCTTATCCTTCACGCATGACGGGCGACACCATTTGGGTAGCTCAGTCTAAGGTTTTCGGACTTGGCAACAATTTACCAGACGCATGCACCATGGCGACGCCTCGTGGCGAGATAGCCCAGGGTTCTGCCGTTAGCGCTTCCGTTTGGGATATGGTCGTGGGTCTTATACCTGGTTCCGTTGGTGAGACTTCTGTCATTGCCATTGGCATTGGTGCTTTGCTGTTGTTATTCACTGGCATTGCCAGCTGGAAAACAATGGGTAGCGTATTTGTGGGTGGCGCACTCATGTCGCTCGCGTTCAGTAGTCTTGGCATGACGTCAATAACGTGGTACGAACATCTGCTTCTTGGTGGCTTCTGCTTTGGTGCGGTGTTTATGGCTACCGACCCCGTTACTTCGGCTCGCACTGAAACTGGTAAATATTTCTATGGCTTCTTTATAGGTGCTATGGCTATCATAATACGCGTTATGAACCCTGGCTACCCTGAGGGCATGATGTTGGCGATACTCTTTGGCAACATGCTTGCGCCACTAATCGACTATTGTGTAGTTGAGCGCAACATCTCAAAGAGAGCGAAACGTTTAACCATCAACAAATAATTCACGACTATGGCTGAAGAAATGAAGAAAAAGTTCAATAAGAATTCTAATTCGTACACCATCGTATATGCTATGGTCATTGTGCTGGTCGTAGCGTTTATGTTGGCTTTCGTGTTTCAAGCACTGAAGCCTGCGCAAGATGCCAACGTGGCTCTTGATAAAAAGAAACAGATACTTTACGCACTTAATATCCGCAATCTTAGTGATGAGGCTGCCGCCGAAAAGTACGCTGAGGTTGTGCTGTCTGACGATATCCTTGACGAGCAAGGCACTGTTATAAGCAAGGGTGAGACAGGTGCCGAGAAGGTAGGCTTTAAGGAACTTAACAGCAGTGCCTACAAGGCGGGTCGCTTGGTAGTGTTCACTTGCAAGGTTGAAGGCGAAACCAAGTACGTGCTTCCTGTTTATGGCATGGGTCTTTGGGGACCAATCAATGGCTACATTGCTCTTAACGCTGACAAGGCAACCGTTTATGGCGCTTACTTTAATCACGAGGGCGAGACGGCAGGTCTTGGCGCCGAAATCAAGGATAATCAGCAATGGCAGGAGAAGTTCCAAGGCAAAATGTTGTTTGCTGATGACTCTACCAAGATAGCTCTTGGTGTTGAAAAGAAGGTCAGCAACCCTGAAAGTCAGGTTGATGCTGTTACTGGTGCTACGCTTACCTCGAACGGTGTGCGCGACATGCTTCAAGAGTGTTTGGCTAAGTATATGAAGTTCTTACATACCCAAAATTAACATTCACCCAGAAAGAAATCTTAGATTATGGAATTATTTTCAAAGAAAAATAGAGAAGCCCTACTAAGTCCGCTGAGCGCCGAGAATCCTATTCTCGTTCAGGTTTTGGGTATATGTAGTGCTCTTGCAGTGACTTCGCAGTTGAAGCCTGCCATAGTTATGGGACTTGCCGTAACCATCATCACGGCTTTCTCTAACTTTATCATCTCTTGCATACGCAACACCATACCAACTCGCATTCGCATCATCATTCAGTTGGTGGTTGTGGCTGCGCTTGTAACCATCGTCAGCCAGGTGCTTAAGGCTGTGGCTTACGATGTCAGTGTGCAGTTGTCGGTATATGTTGGTCTAATTATCACCAACTGTATTCTTATGGGTCGCCTTGAGGCTTTCGCTATGGCTCGCCGTCCTTGGCCATTGTTCCTTGACGGTCTTGGCAATGGTCTTGGCTATGCCATGATATTGGTTGTTGTTGGTGCTGTTCGCGAACTGCTGGGCCGTGGCTCTTTGCTGGGTTTCCAGATTGTTCCCGACGCACTATATAATGTTGGCTATCTTAATAATGGTATGATGACAATGCCCGCTATGGCTCTTATACTTATCGGTTGTGTCATTTGGGTACATCGTGCATTTATCTATAAAGAGGAGAAGTAAACTATGGAACATCTTATAAACTTATTCATACGTTCAATATTCGTTGACAACATGATCTTCGCCTTCTTCCTTGGCATGTGTTCTTATCTTGCTGTATCGAAGAATGTGAAGACATCTCTCGGTCTGGGTGTAGCTGTTACTTTCGTGTTGCTTATCACCGTGCCTGTCAACTACATACTTCAAACAAAGGTGCTTGCTGAAGATGGCATATTTGGTCTTGACCTCACTTACCTGAGCTTCATTCTGTTCATTGCGGTCATCGCCGGTATTGTTCAGATTGTAGAGATGGCGGTAGAGCGTTTCTCTCCATCGCTGTATGCCGCTTTGGGTATTTTCTTGCCGCTTATAGCCGTTAACTGTGCCATCATGGGTGCGTCGTTGTTCATGCAGCAGCGTATCAATATGGACGCTTCAAGCACTCAGTATATCGGTAGCGTTTTGGACAGTTTGGCTTACGCTCTCGGCAGTGGTTTGGGTTGGACGCTGGCTATTGTCCTTCTTGGCGCCATTCGCGAGAAGATGC
>CAZPNJ010000043.1:8841-11855 GCA_964587765.1 uncultured Prevotella sp. | reverse complement strand
GGTTCTTTAATCGTATGATAGCACAAACTGTTTTACCTTTTTCGTTAACCATCTGGAACGATGAAGACACATCACCAACCTTCATGGTTTCCACCTGTCGGGCAACTTCAGTAGGAAGGTCTTTCATTTCAAAGCGTGACGTGCGCTCATAAGAGTTGGCGTTATACATCAAGCCATGATTGTTCTTTGTGTTCTTATCATCAGAGATAACAATAGCAGCCTCTTCAAATGAGAATTTACCTGCACGTATATCCATAGCCACAGAATCAAGGCGCGACTCTGTCTTGCTGATAGCCTCTTGAGATACACGAGGTTTAAGCAATATGTGACGAACCTTTATTCTATCTCCACGTTTGTCTATAAGTTGTATGATGTGGAAACCGAACTCAGTCTCTACAATCTTTGAAATCTTATTGGGGTCTGTAAGATTAAACGCTACGTTGGCGAAAGCAGGGTCGAGCATGCCACGACCGGTATAGTCAAGTTCTCCACCCTGACGAGCAGAGCCCGGGTCTTCAGAGTAAAGGCGCGCTAATGTAGCAAAAGATGTCTCGCCCTTTGTAACACGGTCAGTAAACTCGCGCAACTGGTCTTTCACCTTATTTATCTCTTCCTGTGGAACTTCGGGCTCACGAGTAATAATCTCAACTTCTACCTGCGTAGCAACATAAGGGATACTATCCTCTGGTATTTCTTTGAAATTCTTTCTCACATCAGAAGGAGTAACAGAGATATTCTTAACTATCTCCTGCTGCATCTTCTGAATAAGCAAATGATTTTTATAATCATCATGCATTTCCTGACGCATCTGCGCAACGGTCTGACGGCGATACTCTTCAAGTTTTTCTTGAGAACCTATTTGCTGTATCCAATAGTTTATACGCTGGTCAATGCCTTGTGCCACCTCTGACTCAGAAACTTCTATTGAGTCAATGGCAGCCTGGTGCAGAAACAATTTCTGAACGGCAATCTGCTCAGGAATAGCGAAGTCAGGGTTTCTATCCCACTTTACGCCTTCCATCTGAGACTGCAAGCGCATTGTTTCAACATCTGATTTAAGTATCGGTTCATCGCCTACAACCCAAATAACTTCATCAACAACACACTTGTCGGGTGTCTGATTATTGTTTGAGCTATCAGCGACAGAGACTATTTCCGTTTCTGCTTTAGGCAAAGAGTAACCTCCCGCCATCATGCTTGTCCCGGCAATAGCTGCCAAGGGCAAACTAAAGAATATCTTTTTGTTTATATTCATATTTCTATGTTAGTGCTTATTTACCGTTGCCAATACTTTCTCATCAACGACAACAGGATAAGTACGTCTTAACTGTTCAACCCAATCTGCTTCAAGTTTGTCTTGGTAATCCGCAACAACTAATCCACGTACATCGTTTGCCTCCTTAGGACTTTTCAACACCTTGCCAAACACTGCAGTATAAGGGAAGCCGTCCTTCTTTGCCTCAACGGTATCTTTCTTAAATACGAGTCTATCTACTAAGGCATTATCACCAAGTTTGAAGATGCCTTTCTCTACTCTGATACGCAAAACACTGTCGCTGTTAAATTCGCTACGCAGTTTTGGTGCCCATTTATCAAAGTCAACTTTCTTTATTGCTTTCTTTACGGCATCAACATCTGACTCAGAGCGAGTATAATATGCGATTCCCTTGAAACGCGGACTCTCCCACTTATACTTTTTCTTATTCTTCTTGAAGTACTGTTCCAAACCAAGCGTATCACTGGCAACCCTTCCCCATACGTTTTTGTTCATCACTTCATATAGGAGAAGGCCGTCGTGATACTCCTGAATAAGGTACTTCATATCAGGGTCGTTCTGTTCCAATTCAGCCTGCTTTATTGCAAGGACATCAGCAACCGTAGTACCATTACCACGCTGCTTAGCCAAAGACTCTAACTTCTGGTCTATAATCTTCTCGCGCAAACCACGCTGTTCAATAAACTGCATGATGCTTGTACGCATAGAATCGTATGGGAAGAAATTCTGCTTACAATTCAGTTTTATGATAACCGGCTGGAGAAAGAAAAGGCTTGCTTATCTCACCAGTCTTCATACTCATCATAACATCTTCAAACTCCTTTAGAGTCTGACCCTTTGCTATCATGCCTATCTTACCACCATTAACAGCCGTTCCCTTGTCTTGAGAGAACTTTCGTGCCAACTCTTCAAAGTTTGCACCTTTCTTTAATGCTGTATAGATAGAATCAATTCTCTTCTTCTGGATTTCTTGTTCTTCCTTTGGCGCCTTCTGCTTTAACATAAGCAAGATGTGCGAAGTATTGAACAATCCTCCGTTGCCATCTATGCGTTCCTGCGTCTGCTTATATATATTATGTGCCTCAAGTTCTACGTCTTCATCGTTTATGATAGTAGGACGTATTTGCTGGTCACGATATGAAGCAAACTCATTCAAGAAAGATTTCGTAGTATCTATTCTCTCTTTTTCCGCTGCAAGCACCTTTAATTTATAGTTAATAAACATCGGTACATATTCTTCAACGGTTTTACGGTCAATAACTCCTTCTGAATTATTCTTATTATAAGAGTATTCAAATTCAGAACGGTTTACCGGCACACCATTTATGCGCATTATAACAGGGTCGTTGCTCTGTGCATTAGCAACGCCACAGCACATCATCAGTGCTAAAGAGAGTAGTATTTTCATCTTTCTATTTAGGATTTATTCTGGGCGTGAATAGTTAGGAGCCTCACTTGTAATTGATATATCATGAGGGTGACTTTCAAGTACACCAGCATTTGTTATTCTTGTAAATTTGGCATCGTGCAGTTTCTCAATGTTGGCAGCACCACAATAGCCCATACCAGAACGTAGTCCACCAACGAGTTGATAAATTACTTCCTGTACAGTTCCCTTATATGGCACTCTGCCTGCAATTCCTTCCGGCACAAGTTTCTTCACATCGCTTGTTTCGCTTTGGAAATAGCGGTCTTTTGAGCCATTCTTCTGTCCCATTGCTTCAAGAGACCCCATGCC
>CAZPNJ010000043.1:0-8831 GCA_964587765.1 uncultured Prevotella sp. | reverse complement strand
CATGCCACGATAGCTCTTAAACTTTCTACCATTGAAAATGATTGTTTCACCTGGGCTTTCTTCTGTTCCTGCTACAAGTGAACCAATCATAACACAGCTACCACCCGCAGCGAGAGCCTTGACGATGTCGCCAGAATAGCGCAAGCCACCATCAGCAATCAGAGGAACGTTAGTACCTTTCAATGCAGAATAAACGTCATAAACAGCACTCAGCTGAGGAACGCCAACACCTGCAACGACACGTGTTGTGCAGATTGAACCCGGACCGATACCTACCTTAACTGCATCTGCGCCATTGTCAACCAACCATTTTGCAGCTTCACCTGTTGCAACGTTTCCTACAATAACATCTATATTTGGGAATGAGGTCTTTACTTCTCTTAGTTTTGCCACAACACCTGCCGAATGTCCATGAGCAGTGTCAATGACAATAGCATCTACTCCAGCGCTAACCAATGCCTGAGCACGCTCTAAAGTATCAACGGTTACGCCTACACCCGCAGCTACTCTTAGGCGACCTTTCTCATCCTTACAAGCCATTGGCTTATCCTTAGCCTTTGTAATATCCTTATAAGTAATAAGGCCTACCAAACGATTTTCCGCATCTACAACAGGAAGTTTTTCAATCTTGTTTTCCTGAAGTATCTGAGCTGCTGACGTTAAGTCTGTCTGCTGATGAGTAGTAACAAGGTTGTCTTTTGTCATCACATCATCAATAAGTTTATCCATGTGACGTTCAAACCTCAAGTCACGGTTAGTAACGATACCTACCAAATGGTTTTCATCATCAATTACGGGTATACCACCAATGTGATAGTCATGCATCATATTCAAGGCATCTCTTACCGTACGTCCACGACGAATTGTCACAGGGTCATAAATCATACCATTCTCAGCTCTCTTGACAATAGCCACTTGGCGAGCCTGCTCTTCTATTGTCATATTCTTGTGAATTACGCCGATACCACCCTCACGAGCTATGGCTATTGCCATTGAAGACTCCGTTACGGTGTCCATAGCTGCGGTTACGAACGGAACATTCAGCTCAATGTTTCTGGTAAAACGCGTTTTTAACTCTACCGTTTTAGGTAATACTTCTGAATAAGCTGGAATCAAAAGGACGTCATCGAAGGTAAGACCGTCCATTACAATTTTATCTGCAACAAATGATGACATAATAGTATTTAAAAATTTATTGCGTGCAAATATAGTAATAATAATTCAGTCTTACTTTGTTTGCACGCAATTTTTTGTTTTTTTAGTTGCCCATCTCTGAAAGGAATTTTATTCTGATAAGCCTGACTTCCTCCTCTGTATAATACTCGCCGAGTTCGTCCATTGCCTCGTCTAAATCGTCAGTGTCACTCTCACGGAAGTATTCAAAGATGTCATCTATATGTTCATCGTCCATAACGTCTTCAACATAATAATCAATATTTAGTTTCATTCCGCTATAAACGATTGTTTCTATCTCTGTCAGCAAGTCGTCAAGTTCAAGACCAAGAGCCTGTGCCAACTCATCAAGTGGCACCTCTCTGTCAATGCTCTGTATTATCTTGACCTTTAACTTTGACTTATTCGCCACTGTTCTCACCCTCAATTCCTGTGGGCGTTCAATCTCATTCTCTTCGCAGTGCTGTTTTATAAGTTCTATGAAAGGTTTACCATAGCGTTGAGCCTTACCTGCGCCTACACCTTGAATATTTTGCAATTCATCAAGGGTTATTGGATACATTGTTGCCATTTGTTCAAGAGAAGTATCTTGAAACACAACGTATGGCGGAACTTCATTTTTTTCAGCAACCTTCAATCTAAGACTTTTCAACATTGCGAACAGCTCAGGGTCAAGCGCAGCCGTTGCTCCTTCACTCTCTGTTTCATAGTCAAGATTGTCATAGTTTACGTCTTCTACAATAGTGAAGTCTGTTGGGTCTTGAATAAATCTTCTGCCTTGAGCAGTCAATTTAAGAAGTCCGTAGTTTTCAACGTCTTTCTTTATATATCCAGCCAACAATGCTTGACGTATTACTGGTTTCCAGAGCTTCTTTTCCGTATCTTCTCCAGAGCCGAATTCTTCCAATTCATCGTGATGATGCGATGTAATATCATCAGTAGCCCTGCCCATCACAAAGTCAATAACATAATCTTGGCGGAAGTCTTCCTTCAACGCCTTTATTGACTTTAATATAATCAACAGAGGCTCTTTTGCTTCTATTTTCTCCTTCGGGTGCAAACAGTTGTCACAATTATGGCAGTTACTCTGCTCGTATTCCTCACCAAAATAATGCAACAGCATTTTTCTGCGACACACAGATGACTCTGCATAAGCAGCTGTCTCTGCCAATAGCTGTCTGCCAATATCTTGTTCTGCAACGGGCTTACCCTCCATAAACTTCTCTAATTTCTGAAGGTCCTTAGTTGCATAAAAAGCGATACACATTCCTTCGCCACCATCTCTTCCTGCACGTCCTGTTTCCTGATAATACCCCTCAAGACTCTTAGGTATATCATAGTGTATCACAAAACGAACGTCTGGCTTGTCTATTCCCATACCAAATGCTATCGTAGCCACGATAACATCAATACGTTCCATCAAGAAATCATCTTGTGTTTGTGAGCGTGTGGGCGAATCAAGTCCCGCGTGATACGGAGCGGCTTTAATATCATTGGCTTTAAGTATTTCAGCCAATTCTTCCACTTTCTTTCTTGATAAGCAATAGATAATTCCACTCTTTCCTGGGTGTTGCTTTATAAAGGTAATTATCTGCTTGTCTATATCTTTTGATTTCGGGCGTACTTCATAATATAGGTTAGGGCGGTTAAACGAACTCTTAAACTCTGCTGCGTCTTCTATACCAAGACTTTTCTTTATATCAGAGCGCACCTTGTCCGTAGCAGTTGCCGTCAGAGCAATTACAGGCGCATTACCTATTTTATTTATTGTAGGGCGTATGTTTCGGTATTCTGGTCGGAAATCGTGTCCCCACTCCGAAATACAATGAGCCTCATCTATGGCATAAAATGAAATCTTAACTGTTCTGAAAAACTCTACATTCTCTTCCTTATTCAACGACTCTGGGGCAACATACAACAGTTTTGTTACTCCCGAACGAATATCGTCCATCACCTGCTGTATGGCAGAGCGATTAAGTGATGAATTCAAGTAATGAGCCACACCATCATTGTCACTCATTCCGTTTATCACATCTACCTGATTTTTCATCAATGCAATCAAAGGAGATATAACAATCGCGGTTCCTTCCATGAGAAGTGAAGGCAACTGGTAGCATAGACTTTTACCTCCTCCTGTTGGCATCAGCACAAACGTATCATTACCATCAAGCAGGTTTCTGATTATTGCTTCTTGGTCGCCTTTAAACGAGTCAAAGCCAAAATAGTGTTTTAGTTTTTCAGTAAGATTTATTTTTTCAGTCATGTTTTAGGGGCTATTCTTCTTTTTTAGATAGATTAGGTTTTCAATGCAGTGTTGCATCAGGCTGTTTCCAGCCTTTGCAACACTGATTTTCCCAACTGCTGTTTAGCATAATCAAGAGTAACGGTAAACGTCTTTATACGCTTTGATGGAATTTCAAACATAGCGTCCATCATTATCGTTTCCACAATAGAACGTAATCCACGTGCACCGAGTTTATAATCAACGGCCTTATCCACTATATAATTTAATGTGTCATCATCAAATTTAAGCGTTATGCCATCCATTTCGAATATTTTCTCGTATTGCTTTATTATAGAGTTTTTAGGCTCTATCAATATTCGTTGCAATGCTTCACGATTTAGAGGATTCAAGTGTACCAGCACTGGCAAACGGCCTATTATCTCAGGTATCAATCCAAAACTCTTCAAATCCTGAGGAGTAATGTACTGCACCATATTCTTCTTATCGATACGATTTACGTTTTGCACAGAGTTGAAACCTATAACATGAGTATTCATGCGCTGGGCTATTCTGCTTTCAATGCCATCGAAAGCACCTCCGCAAATAAATAAGATGTTCTTGGTATCCACCTGAATATATTTCTGTTCAGGGTGCTTTCTGCCTCCCTGTGGCGGAACATTCACTACCGTTCCCTCCAAAAGCTTCAGCATACTCTGCTGAACGCCCTCACCACTTACGTCGCGCGTGATGCTTGGGTTGTCAGACTTTCGTGCTATCTTATCTATCTCATCAATGAATACTATACCACGTTCAGCAGCCTTGACGTCACCGTCAGCCACCTGTAGCAATCGTGCCAAGATACTTTCAACGTCTTCACCCACATAGCCGGCCTCGGTAAATACCGTTGCGTCAACTATAGTAAATGGCACGTCCAAAAGTCTTGCTATGGTTCTTGCCAGAAGGGTTTTACCTGTACCCGTGCTTCCGACCATAACGATGTTGCTCTTTTCTATCTCCACGCCATCGTCATCAACAGGTTGCATCAAGCGCTTATAGTGATTATAAACCGCAACTGACAAATAACGTTTCGCATCGTCCTGACCTATCACATACTGGTCAAGATATTCCTTTATCTCCTTTGGCTTAGGCACGCTGGTCAATTTAGCGGGGAATTTCTTTCCGCTGCTTGGTTTCTTAACCATAGCATCGTCCATTGCGCCATAAGGGTTGCCTACATACAAGCCTGAGGCATTAACTATCTGCAATGCCTGCATCACACAATCATTGCATATATAAGCATTAGCGCCTGCTATCAGCAAGCTCACTTCACTTTCTGATCTTCCACAGAAATTGCATTTCTTTTGTCCTGTTGTCCTTGGCATTGTATTTAGAACTCCTCTACTTTATCCTGTGCCACTGGTTTGTTTACAAGCACTTCATCAATCATTCCGTAAGCCTTTGCTTCCTCAGCAGTCATCCAATAGTTACGGTCACTGTCTGCCCATACTTTATCAAATGGTGTATGTGAGTGATTTGCAATGATTGTATATAGTTCTTTCTTGAACTTCTGTATCTCACGAGCTTCAATCTCAATATCAGAAGCCTGTCCCTGTACGCCACCAAGCGGCTGATGTATCATCACGCGACTGTGTGGCAGTGCGTTTCTCTTTCCTTCTGCGCCTGCAACCAACAGCACGGCAGCCATTGAAGCAGCCATACCAGTACACAACGTGCCAACCTTATTTGGAATAAACTGCATGGTATCATATATACCAAGGCCTGCGGTAACGCTACCACCAGGCGAGTTCAAATAGATAGTTATATCTTTTGTTTCATCGTTTGAACTCAAATACATCAGTTGAGCGGTAATCGTATTGGCAGTATAGTCGTCAATCTCCGTTCCGAGGAAAATTATATTCTCCATCATTAGTCGAGAGAACACGTCCATCTGCGTAACGTTCAACTTGCGTTCTTCCAAAATATATGGATTAATGTATTGTGCCTGAGCTTTAACAACATCATCAAGCACCATACCATTCATTCCAAGGTGCCCTGTTGCATACTTTCTGAAATCGCTGTTATACATATCTTTTATACCTTTCGTTGTTTGTTTTGTTTATAAAAAGAAAGAGAGGCTATCGACCTTTTTCTTCTTTTGGTACACAAAATTACAAAAAAAGTCGATAACCTCTCTATATATGAGAAGTATTTTTGCTTAAAAGATGTTATTTCTCTTCAGCGCGCTTGTTGAAATCGTCAAGTGACATTTCTTTGTTTGTCAACTTAACAACCTTCTTCAGAGCCTCAACAAGTTTCAAGTCAATAGCCTGGTCAGCAACCTGCTCCATTGTCTCGCGCTTCTTCAGAGTCTCGTTAGCGTAGTTCTCAAGATACTCGTCTGGCACATTGTCCATACCATACTGAGCGAACTGCATACGAGCCTGAGCCTTTGCAGCCTCACGGATATCGTCCTGTGTCAGCTTAATCTTGTTAGCCTCAACCAACTGCTCACGGATAAGAGTCCATGTCAAGTGCTTGATGCTTTCCTCATAGTGCTCATCAACGAACTTCTCGCCCTTGTCTTTGTTGCCTTCGAGCATGATACGCTTCATCAGGTCATCAGCAAACTCCAGCTTGCCAACCTTCTTCTCAGCGTAAGCGCGTACGTCACGCAGGAACATATAGTCGCTGCTAACGGCGAACTGCTGCTTCATGTTCTCAGCAATCTTCTCACGGAAAGCCTTCTCGTCCTTAACTGCGTCCTTGCCAAGAACCTGGTCAAACAGTTTCTGGTCAACGGCAGCCTTCTCGAAGTGGCTGATTTCTGTTATCTGGAAGCTGAAGTCACCAGTGTGCTCTGCTACTTCCTCTTTCTTAATCTTCAAGAATGAAGCCATCTCTGAATCGTTCTCTGGATATGCCTTGCGTGGGTTCATTGTGATAATGTCGCCAAGTTTAGCACCGTCAAACAACTTCTTCTGGTCTTCAACCTTGATATATGTAGGCATAAGAACCGCGCCCTCTATTTCAAGTCCGCCTTCCTTAGCGTTGCCCTTCTCGTCAAGCTCGCGCATATCACCCTTGAGCATATCATTCTCCGAGTAGGTCTCAGCCTTCTCATAGTTGCCCAAACGTGAAGCCAAAGCGTCAATGTGGTTATCGATAATCTTATCGTCAACCTTTATAGTGCAATATTCAATCTTGTCTTTGTCTGTAAGTTCTACCTTGAACTCAGGTGCGAGCGCTACCTCAAAAGCGAAAGTAAAAGGTCCGTCAGTAGCAAGGTCTTGTGGAGTCTGCTCCTTTGCTGCCATTGGTGAACCTAACACCTGCAATTTATTATCTGTGATATGCTTCTGCAAAGCATCGCCAACGATTTTGTTTATTGCGTCCATCTTTGCAGCCTCGCCATACTGACGGCGTACCAAACTCATTGGCACCTGTCCTGGGCGGAAGCCCGGCATATTTGCTCTATTACGATAGGTTTTCAATGTCTTCTCGACATCGTTTGCGTAATCAGCCTGCTCTACGACAACGGTAATCTTACCGCTTGTCTTGCTTGGATTTTCAAATGAAACTTTCATCTTGTCTTATTTATATTATATAATATGTGTATTCTTTCCATTTGAGCATAACATCTTCATGTATATACTCTTTGCGGGCTGCAAAGTTAGGCATTTTTTTCCAAACGGCTATACTCTAACTTATTTTTTTAAGATATGCCCTTGCAATACTCCGCGCACATTTCGGCGCATCGCTCGCCATCTACGCCAGCCGAAACGATTCCGCCTGCATAGCCAGCGCCCTCACCACAAGGGAATAGTCCATGACATCGTACATGCTCCAACGTTTCACCATCACGAATTATACGCACTGGTGCCGATGTTCTTGTCTCCACAGCTATACAAACAGCGTCATTGGTCAGGAAACCATGGCTGCTCTTTCCAAACAGCCTGAACCCTTCTTGCAGTCGCTTGGTTATAAACTCTGGCATCCAGAAGTGCAAGGGCGACGACACCAGTCCGGGGGCGTATGAGCTGTCGGGCAGGTCGTAGCTCAGTTTTCCGTTTACGAAGTCTGCCATACGCTGAGCAGGCGCTGTCTGTTTCATATTGCCTTGTTGCCAGCACATTTGTTCCAGTCGCTCCTGAAAGGTCATCATCTTCAACAGTTGCCCTTCCGCCTCTGTCAGTGTAGGGCTACACTGCAAATTGTCGCAGGCGTCACTGTCAACATCCTCAGGCCTCACTTCCACCACCATGCCCGAGTTGCTCCATCGCGTGCCACGATTGCTGGGACTCATGCCATTGACCACTATCTGTCGAGGGCCTGTAGCAGCTGGAACTACGAAGCCACCTGGGCACATGCAGAAAGAGTAAACGCCTCGCCCATCTACCTGCTTCACATATCTGTATTCGGCGGCCGGCAGATATTTGCCACGGCCTTGCTTGTTGTGATATTGTATCTGGTCTATCAGCATTGACGGGTGCTCCAATCTTACGCCAACGGCTATGCCCTTTGCCTCTATGTCAATGCCTGCCTTTGCCAAGTATCGGTAAACGTCGCGTGCGCTATGACCCGTGGCAAGTATCACAGGGCCTTTCAACTCTATTTCCCTGCCTGTGGTCAGCTCCTTTGCCTTTACGCCAACCACCTTCATCTCGCCACCAGAGCTTGTTTCAGTAAGCAGCTCCGTCATCTTGGTCTGGAAATGCACCTCGCCACCTGAGCGCAGTATCGTGTTGCGCATGTTCTCTATTACTCGTGGCAGTTTGTCTGTGCCTATGTGTGGGTGAGCGTCTGACAGTATCGACGTTGATGCGCCATGCTGACAAAACACGTTAAGTATCTTGTCAGTTGACCCACGCTTCTTTGAGCGAGTATATAATTTACCGTCTGAGTAAGCGCCTGCCCCACCCTCGCCAAAACTGTAGTTGCTTTCGGGGTCAACCTTCTGCGTCTTGGTTATCTGCGACAGGTCCTTCTTGCGCTCGCGCACGTCCTTGCCTCGCTCTATCACGATGGGGCGCAGCCCAAGTTCTATCAGTCGAAGCGAAGCAAACAGCCCCCCCGGGCCCTCGCCTACCACTATCACCTGTGGTCGTGACGACACATCGCCATACTCCGTGCGTATGAACTCTTCGTCTTGCGGCTCTTCATTTATATATACCCTTACGCTAAGGTTCACATAAATGGTACGCTGGCGGGCGTCGATGCTCTTTTTCAGCACTCTCACATGGTTTATGGTACGACGGTCTATAGCCTTGTCCTTGGCTATGAAGTCGGCAATGGCCTGCTCCGAGCAAGCTTGTTGCGGCAGCACTCTTAGTTGATATTCCTCTATCATGGTTGCAAATTTACACAAATTATTCGTCTTACTGAAACCTTGCCAAGGTTATTATTCATGGGCGTTGCGATAGGGTTGGTCTCCTTT
>CAZPNJ010000042.1:898-11967 GCA_964587765.1 uncultured Prevotella sp. | reverse complement strand
AACATATACAACAGGACTGTTAACGTCTCCTGTTATAGAATGTTGTGGTTTGATGAAGGAAAAAGAACATATACAACTGCGAATTCGTTTCTGGTAGTTGTCTAGTTGTTGTGGTTTGATGAAGGAAAAAGAACATATACAACCAGAGCCAGTTTACACTCAGGTTATACCGCGTTGTGGTTTGATGAAGGAAAAAGAACATATACAACGCGAGCGTTAAGATTGTCGGCTGTCGTTGTGTTGTGGTTTGATGAAGGAAAAAGAACATATGCAACTGAAAATCAATAAGTTGGCAAAAATAATGTGTTGTGGTTTGATGAAGGAAAAAGAACATATACAACTCTGATGGACGGTAATACATACCTTCCCAAGTTGTGGTTTGATGAAGGAAAAAGAACATATACAACTCCGCAAACATGGTGCTTATCTCACCGATAGTTGTGGTTTGATGAAGGAAAAAGAACATATACAACAGTGTTTTCGCAAGAACCATCCATATTCTTGTTGTGGTTTGATGAAGGAAAAAGAACATATACAACTTGCCGTTGTCAGAGCAAGACAATACAAGAGTTGTGGTTTGATGAAGGAAAAAGAACATATACAACTTCGAGAAGCAATTACTCATGCGCCTAAAGGTTGTGGTTTGATGAAGGAAAAAGAACATATACAACTCTGCGACATTCGTGAGCGTGAGATGCAGGGTTGTGGTTTGATGAAGGAAAAAGAACATATACAACCTTAGCGTATGCATCTGGTAGCATCGTTTTGTTGTGGTTTGATGAAGGAAAAAGAACATATACAACTTAATTTTGATAGGGTTATCATGAAAGTGTTGTGGTTTGATGAAGGAAAAAGAACATATACAACCACAATCCTCGTTAAGACTTACCTCCGTGGGTTGTGGTTTGATGAAGGAAAAAGAACATATACAACATCACATTGATTATGTTAAGGCAGAGAATTGTTGTGGTTTGATGAAGGAAAAAGAACATATACAACTGCAGATGCAGAGCTTGCAATCGCCAATGGGTTGTGGTTTGATGAAGGAAAAAGAACATATACAACTTGCATCTCTCAATCTGAACGAGGCTATAAGTTGTGGTTTGATGAAGGAAAAAGAACATATACAACGAACAGTCACCGCATACGTCAGAGTAAGGGTTGTGGTTTGATGAAGGAAAAAGAACATATACAACCTAAACGATTGTCCTATCAACACGGAAGTGGTTGTGGTTTGATGAAGGAAAAAGAACATATACAACCATTGCTGACAAAACTAATAAGACGAAAAGGTTGTGGTTTGATGAAGGAAAAAGAACATATACAACTCTACCAACTACATGTGTAAGTACAGGCGCGTTGTGGTTTGATGAAGGAAAAAGAACATATACAACGCTGAATAGCTCACTTATTAAAGGTGCTAGTTGTGGTTTGATGAAGGAAAAGCAACATATACAACCTTCACGCCCTTTCCAGCCTTCGCTACACCGTTGTGGTTTGATGAAGGAAAAGCAACATATACAACTTCTTTGCGCATCGCACCACATGGCAGCGGGTTGTGGTTTGATGAAGGAAAAGCAACATATACAACCCGCTTTACTAAGGGCTTTACAGCAGAGAGTTGTGGTTTGATGAAGGAAAAGCAACATATACAACAGAGAGGTGTCAACCTTGCTGCAGCAGTCAGTTGTGGTTTGATGAAGGAAAAGCAACATATACAACCATTCGCAAATAAACGGTATCTGAATCATTGTTGTGGTTTGATGAAGGAAAAAGAACATATACAACCACGAAGTGCGAAACAGGCCAGTCACGCCCCATAAAAGTATGTGAACTGCAACATCAACCGGAAAAAGAGATTGCCACTTATGGTCACCTCCTCATGAGATATAGCTATTTTTATTTCTGAGGTTTGATAAAATGTAAAGCATCTTTTTGCAATAGCGGTTACTGTAACTACGGTTGCAAAACGGATGTTTTACGAAAAAGGTACAGTGGGCTTGCATTTATAGAGCGAATTAGCTCAATATTGGTTTATTGGTTTACAGCGGTTGCGTCTCAATGCTTTCTATTGCACCAGTGAGGGGGTTGAGGATAAGTTTTGTTATCGCCTTTTTGCCAAACAATTCTGGGTTAAGTGCTTGCTCATTGCCAAACTGTGGGGCGAAGGTTTCAAATGCGGCAAAGGTTTTGTTGGCGCCCTTTACCGTAACTTTTATTTTGCCAGGCACGTTTACGAAGATTTGCGCCTTTTTCATATCCTTCTCGTTGGCGGAATATGGGCTTGGCGCTGGCATTATGTGCTCGTCTTCAACATTTACATATATGGGCGCACCGGCAAGGTCGTCACTGTCAACGATGCCTAATTTCTCTGAGAAACGGAAAAGTATTGCGCTGTTAACTTCGGCGCTTGGCGTGAATGTAATGGTCTTTTCGACGGTATCTTTATATGTTACGCCGCAAAACATCTGTTTCAGGGCAGCTTCTTGTCGGTCAAGGTTTTGCAACATAATACGCAGTTGCGCGCCATCTTTAGGCATAAAGTCAGCCTCGCCACGCGACAAAGAGTTGCGGCTCTCACGAATGTCATAAATATCTTTCGCTATAAGTTCGGCCGTCTTAGCGTTGCTGCCAGCTGATAGTATCTCCTCACTGAGAAATTCCTTAGGGTCAGGTGCCTTACGTTGTGGCGCTGGTTTGAACGATGCTCTTTCAGCAACGTGTTTTGCCACGCCGTTTATCGCCGCCAGAATATAGCCGTCGTTGTAAGTAAGGTTTATGATGCTGTGCTTTCGGTCGATGCTCAGTTCGTGGTGCTTTGTGGTGTCAGGAATGGCGCCAAACGATTTATCAACAGACACTATGCGATAAGTTGTGCGCTCGGTGTCGCTGGCTTTTTCGCGCAGATAGCGTTCGGCGTAGTCGGCATATTCGCCTGGTATAAAGCGCGTGCGCTCTACAAGCACATGAAACTTTATTTGAGTCTTAGGCAAATAATACTGCACATTGCCCTCCTGAGCGAATGTTATCATTGATGAAACACATAGGAATATACTTGAAATGAGCTTTTTCATACTTCGATATTTTCTTTTTGTCATGTATATATAGCAATCTTATACTTTCTGCGAAAGTTGCTTAAACGCTTGTGGCATGGCTGCTATAATGTCACTGGCTATCATACACTCTTTGCCTAAGTGCTCGGCTGCAATGTCGCCGGCAAGTCCGTGCAAGTAAACTCCCAACAGACAAGCCACATTACTTGAATAGCCTCTTGCCAACAAACCTGTTATAATACCTGTCAACACGTCGCCACTGCCAGCTGTTGCCATACCAGAATTGCCTGTACTATTGAAATATACCGTGCCGTCGGGCATACATATTGCCGTATTGTGCCCTTTCAATATAATGAAAATGCCTTGCTGCTGCGCCATCTTTATGGCACGTTGCAGGCGTTCGTATGAACTTTGGCACGGCTCGTCAAACAGTCGGTCAAACTCTTTAACGTGCGGAGTCATTATAATGTTGCGAGGCAACTGCTGTATCCACGCTTTGTGATTGCTGAGAATGTTTATTGCATCGGCATCCATAACCACCGGGCAATTGCAACGCCTTATCTGTGTAATAATGGCAATAGCTGTTTCCTCGCTTGTGCCTAAGCCAGGACCAATGCCCATAGCCGAGCAACCTTCGGTGTCAATAGCCTGCGTAATGGTTCTGTCACCATTGTCGGGCACTGCTACCACCGCTTCGGGTATGCTGAGTTGAACAATCGGCACATTGCATGATGGTGTGTGAACGATAACTTTGCCGACACCTGCACGCTGACACGCTCTCGTAGCCAGCACGGTTGCGCCAGCCATACCACAGCTTCCGCTTACAAGCAATGCCGTGCCCATAGTTCCCTTATGGGCGAAATCATCACGCTCTTTCAGGCAAGTGCGCAAACGAACATCTTCAACTATGTTGTATTTTGTATTGGTTTTGCTTATATATTCCTTAGACAAACCAATATCTTATATCTTCACCTCGCCCAAGCATTGCTGTGCATCTGGCAATAGCATAGCCAGTTTCAATGTTTGAATGGTAAGCGTAAGGTCGGCCTTTATTACGTTATTCCAAACGTTATAACTATTGTCTTCAGACATCAATCCCGAAGGCAAATCAATGCTTACCACTTGAGCTGGTGAATGGTTTATGTAGTTTACGAGGGAAGAAAAGCCGCCCACAAGCGGATTTTTCAGCCCAGAGCCAAACAGTCCGTCAATAACCAATACATCGGCAGACAATACCGGCGGTTCAAAATCAATTGATATCTCGTGAAAATTTGAAAGACAACCGGTTTTAGTTATTCGTTCTTTATTGGCAAAACATTCATCTGACAATTTGTCTTTCGTATTAAACAGATATGCGCTGACCTTATAACCTTTCTCAGCCAACAATCTTGCTATCGCCAAGGCGTCGCCACCATTGTTGCCCGGACCTGCAAATACAACTACCGGAGTGCTTGGAGCCCATCTGCAAACTATTTCCTTTGTCATGGCAATAGCCGCTCGCTCCATAAGATTTAGCGAACTAATTGGCTCGTTTTCTATCGTATAACGATCCAATTCATGTAATTGCGAGTTAGTGAAAATCTTCATATTTTGCCGGTCTTAACGATTGCAAAAGTACAAAATATTGTAAAGCATACCAATTGTTTGCATTATTTTTCTTACTTTTGCGGAAATTTATAACACAAATTTGGTCTATGGACGTTATTCAGATTAAAGATAAGAAGTTCAGAATTTCTTATCCGGAAGCAGAAATTCAGAAGCGTATTAAAGTTGTAGCAGACCGCATCAACAAAGAAATGGCGGGCAAAAATCCATTGCTTCTGGCAGTACTTAACGGCTCTTTCATCTTTGCAGCCGACCTAATGCGAATGATTACCATCCCTTGTGAGATTTCATTTGTTAAGTTGGCTTCATACCAGGGCACAACCTCGTCAGGAAAGATAAAAGAGATTTTTGGTATTAACGAGGATCTCACTGGCAGAACGGTCATAATCGTTGAAGACATCGTTGAAACTGGCCGTACCATTCGCCAAATGATTGAGTCGCTCGGCACTCGTGGACCAGAGTCAATTCATATTTGTACACTGCTGCTCAAACCAGAGCGTATGGAAAAGCCATTGCTTGATATTGATTATCCGGTGATGGATTGGATTACGACCAGCAAGGAAGAAATCTAAGAGACATTTACACATTAGTAGAAGAATAATGAAAAATATTGTTATTTTCGGCGCTCCCGGTTCTGGCAAAGGAACTCAGAGCGACAAGATGATTGAGAAATTTGGCTTTGAGCACATCTCTACCGGCGATGTGCTTCGCAATGAAATTAAGAATGGTACTGAACTTGGCAAAACAGCAAAGAGCTTTATTGACCAAGGTCAACTTATCCCTGATGACCTTATGGTCAGCATTCTTGCAAGCGTTTACGATAGCTTTGGCAAGGAGCATAAGGGTGTAATTTTCGATGGCTTCCCACGCACCATTCCTCAAGCAGAGGCTTTGAAGAAGATGTTGGCAGAGCGCGGCCATAAGGTTGCCGCTATGATTGAGCTTGATGTTCCTGAAGAGGAACTCATGAAGCGCCTTATACTTCGTGGTCAGCAGAGCGGCCGTTCTGATGACAATGAAGAAACCATACGTAAGCGCCTAACCGTATATCACAACCAGACTGCACCACTTATTGACTGGTACAAGCAGGAAGGCATTCACCACCACATCAATGGTTTTGGTGAACTTGACCGTATATTCGCCGACATTTGTGCGGTTATTGAAAATATTTAATTTAAATAAACAAAAGGTAGTTAAGGGAGCAAACGGCTCTTTTAACTACCTTTTTCAATAAATAAAAAGTTATGGAATCAAACTTCGTTGACTATGTAAAGATACAATGTCGTTCAGGCAAGGGCGGCAGAGGCTCTATGCATCTTCGCCATGTGAAATATCAGCCTAATGGAGGCCCTGACGGAGGCGACGGAGGCCATGGAGGTAGCATCTACCTGCGTGGCAATCATAACTATTGGACACTGCTGCATCTTCGCTATCAGCGCCATATCTTTGCTGAAAACGGAGGAAATGGCGGCAGAGACAAGTGTCATGGCACCGACGGCAAAGACATATATATTGATGTGCCATGCGGTACCGTTGTGTATAATGCCGAGACTGGCAAATATGTTTGCGACGTAAAGTACGACGGTCAGACCATACTTCTGCTGAAAGGTGGTAGGGGTGGACTGGACAACTTCCAATTCCGCACGGCTACCAATCAGGCGCCACGCTATGCGCAACCGGGCGAGCCAATGCAAGAAATGACGGTCATCATGGAGTTGAAACTCCTTGCTGACGTAGGTTTGGTAGGTTTTCGTAACGCAGGCAAATCTACACTGCTGTCTTCACTCTCCAGCGCAAAACCAAAGATTGCCAACTATCCGTTCACAACGCTTGAACCATCGTTGGGCATAGTTGAGTATCGCAACCGCCAAAGTTTTGTAATGGCAGACATACCGGGCATTATCGAGGGCGCCAGCGAAGGCAAAGGTCTTGGACTAAGATTCTTGCGCCATATTGAGCGAAACTCGTTGTTGCTGTTTATGGTGCCTGGCGATGCCGATGACATAAAGCGTGAATACGAAATACTGCTGGGCGAACTCGCCAACTTTAACCCAGAGATGCTTAACAAGCATCGTGTACTTGCCATTACAAAGTGCGACCTGCTCGATGAAGAACTCATTGAGATGCTGAAAGAAACACTGCCAAAGGATTTGCCATGCGTGTTTATTTCATCTGTCAGTGGACTTGGCATTGATGACCTGAAAGACGTGCTTTGGAAAGAACTTAACAGCGAAAGCAACAAACTGCAAGAGATTACAGCCGACGACACTCTTGTGCATCGCGATAAAAACGTAGAAACCCTTGCTGCCGAAGTGTTACAAAACGATGCAGAGGGCGCTACAATCGCTGTTGTTGAGGACTATGAAGATATCGATGACGATATCTAATTTGTTTAACTCGACTAAACTAACTAATTTTATGAACATAAAAACAATCATCACAGTGCTTGCCACGGCTCTGCTTATGGAGTCGTCAACGCCTGTAAACGACTCTTTTACCGCTGCCGAACAGCAGCAGATAAGCATTCCCACACCGGGGTTGTTCAGCAAGAGCAACGCCTTTACCATAGACATGGGGCAGCTCAGTGAATCGGAATTTTCATTTCCATTGCCTGTTGGCAAGGCTAAACAACTACCAAACTCTAACCTGCGCATAAGTTCACAAAAGGGCGATGCCGTAAAATCTATGTTCGATGGCACGGTTCGCCTCTCACGCAAGATAGGCGACTGGGGCAATATTATCGTAGTTCGCCACAATAACGGTCTGGAAACGGTTTACGGCAACAATGCCCAAAACCTTGTGCGCGTTGGCGATAAGGTTAAGGCAGGACAAACCATTGCCATTGTCGGCACTAACGACGGCGATACATATTGCGAATTTGCTATTATGGTTAACGGCAATCGCATAAACCCATCAACTATATTTGGCATACGCTCACACAAACTGTTCAAACAAACGCTGCTGTTCACACTGAAAGGCAATCACGTCAGCGTAAAGGTTATAGGCAAGAAAGAAAAAGACCAAGAGCTGTTTGGCTCTGACTTCAACCCATTTGAAAACAGCACCACGTTTAGCCTTAATCTTAACGACATTGACAAAGAGCAGTGGGCATATCCATTGCCGGGCGCACACGTCATAAGTCCATACGGGGGCAGAGGTCGTCGTCCACATTCTGGAGTTGACCTGAAGACTAAGCCCAACGACAATATTTACGCCGCTTTTGCCGGCAAGGTGACTATGGCACAGCAATACTATGGCTATGGCAACTACATCGTAATTGACCACGGTTGGGGTTTATCCACTTGCTACTCTCACCAGAGCAAAAACTTCGTAAAGGTTGGTCAGTACGTAAAGGCTGGCGAACTAATAGGACTAACCGGTCGCACAGGTCGCGCCACAACCGAGCACCTCCACTTTGAAGTGCGATATAAAGGGCGTGCATACAATCCCAACATCATCTTCAACCACTCAGCCCATTCACTGCAAAACGCCACAATCCTATTCAAGAAGAACGGCGGCATGAGCAAGAAATAATGGCAACGAAGCGAGTGGTGAATGGCAGAAGATGAAAAACTGGCTGAGTTTTGGACATAGAAGGAAATAAAAAAAGCAGTTCTCAAGAGAAAGAGAACTGCTTTTTAAGTTGTCCCAGGCGGACTCGAACCACCACTGACAGAACCAAAAACTGTAGTGCTACCATTACACCATAGGACAATCTTTTGATTTTGCGGTTGCAAAGATAACGCTTTATGGCGAAATTGCAAAATTAAAAGCGGCATTTTATTACTTTTGAACGATAAAAGCAATGTGAAATGCCGCTGTATGTGAGTTATCTGTCGTTATTTAACGGTGATGAGATAATAGTTCTTCTTACCACGCTGAACGAGCAGGTATTTGCCATCTATAAGGTCTTCGGCTGTGACCGGGCGGTCAAATGCCTGAAGTTTTTCCTTGTTGAGCGATACGCCACCACCCTTTACGAGTTTGCGCATCTCGCCTTTGCTTGGGAATATATCCATGTCGTCCTGACAGAACAGGTCAACTGCCGTTTGTCCGAGTTGGTCGCTGCCAATAGTGTAATGAGGCACGCCCTCAAAAACACTCAGCAGTGTTGCCTCGTCAAGTTTCTGAAGGCTCTCTTTTGTTGCTTTACCAAAGAGAATGCCAGATGCTTCCTGTGCCATTTCAAGGTCTTCACGAGAGTGTACCATAATGGTTACTTCCTCGGCGAGTTTCTTTTGAAGTACACGGCGACCTGGATCTTGGCGATGCTCATCGATAAGTGAATTGATTTCAGCCTCTTCGAGTGATGTGAATATCTTAATGTAGCGCTCTGCGTCATCATCGCTAACATTGAGCCAGAACTGGTAGAACTTATAAGGAGTGGTACGGTTGCGGTCGAGCCATACATTGCCACCCTCAGTCTTACCAAACTTTGTGCCGTCGGCCTTAGTTATGAGTGGGCAAGTAAGAGCGTATGCATCGCACTCGTTGCCAAGTGTGCGACGAATGAGTTCAGCGCCTGTTGTCATGTTGCCCCACTGGTCGTTACCACCAAGTTGCAACTTAACGCCATTGTGCTGATATAGATAAAGGAAGTCGTAGCCCTGAAGCAACTGATATGTGAACTCGGTGAATGAAAGTCCGTCGCGAGCTTCACCGTTAAGGCGCTTCTGAACACTCTCCTTAGCCATCATGTAGTTAACGGTTATGTGCTTGCCCACCTCACGCGCGAAATCAAGGAAGGTAAAGTCTTTCATCCAGTCGTAGTTATTAACCATTACGGCTGCGTTAGGCTCGTTAGAATCAAAGTCAAGGAACTTAGACACTTGCTTCTTAATAGCCTCCTGGTTGTGGTAAAGAGTTTCCGCATCAAGCAGATTACGCTCCTGGCTCTTGCCAGAAGGGTCGCCAATCATACCTGTTGCGCCACCTACCAACAGGTAAGGCTTATGTCCGCAACGCTGCAAGTGGCGAAGCATCATAATACCAGCCAAGTGACCAATGTGAAGAGAGTCGGCGGTAGGGTCAGTACCCAGATATGCCGATGTCATTTCTTTATTAAGAAACTCTTCTGTGCCCGGCATGATTTGTGAAAGCATGCCACGCCATTTCAATTCTTCTACGAAATTCTTCATATTCTTATGTCTTTATTTTCTTTATCGTTATGGTACGGGGTCGTATCCACTTCCACCCCAAGGGTGGCATCTTAATATGCGCTTGATGGCAAGAAACGTCCCATAGAAAGGGCCATGCTTTAATATCGCTTGCCGAGCATATTCTGAACAAGTGGGGGTAAAACGGCACGAAGGTGGGGTGAAGGGAGAGATGAAGCGTTGATAAAACAAGATGGGCAACAACAATAGCCACGAAAGCCCCTTGCCAATTAAACGGAATATATTTCTAACGCTCATGACTTCTCAGAAATACGTTCAAGCAGATTTACTATACGTTTCTCCACCAACTGCGTTGGAAACAATTCATCGGCAATCCATGTAAAGGCAATGTCTATGCCATGCCCCGCAGGCTGTCGTTCTATCAAGATATGCTTATTCTTGCGATAGGCTTCGCGCATTTGTCGCTTTACCCTATTGCGCTTGACCGCACGTTTGAAGTGCTTTTTAGGAACACTTACAAGTATCTGCACCTGCGGTTCATACTCACTGCGCTCTACATTACAGAAGACAGCCCTTATAGGGTAAGACGTCATAGAGTGACTATTACCCCCGGTAAAGAGCCTTTCCATCTGCGAACGAGCACAAATGCGCTCTTTCTTAGTAAATGTAAGAGCACCTTTCACCGACCTGCTTACTTCTTTTTCTTAAGATATGCTTCAAGTGCGCTTGACATAGAAGGGAACTCACCTGTAGGAGCTTCCAAATCAAGACGCAACCCCTCTTCCGCTACAGTTTTTGCCGTAGCAGGTCCGAATGCGCCAATCTTTACGTCGCCTTGTTTGAAATCAGGGAAATTCTTTTTCAATGCCTTTACGCCAGTAGGACTGAAGAAGAGCATCATATCATAGTCAAAGTTCTTTTTCTCCTCATCAGTAAAGTCATTGCTTACAGTGCGATACATAACGCACTCTGTATGTTTCAGCTTCTTTGCGTCAAGCATAGTAGCCACATCATCGTTGTGTACGCTGCTTAGTGGCACGAGGTATTTTTCTTCCTTGTGCTTTGCCATAAGAGGGATAAGGTCATCTATCTTACCCGTTGTGCCAAAGAACACTTTACGCTTACGATACTGAACATATTTCTGTATATATAGTGATATTGCCTCAATGGTGCAGAAATACTTTGTATCTTCCGGTACATTATAGCGAAGCTCTTTAGCCAAGCTAAAATAATTGTCAATGGCATGGCGTGATGTGAACACTACTGACGTATAATTGTCTAAATTAACTATCTG
>CAZPNJ010000042.1:0-888 GCA_964587765.1 uncultured Prevotella sp. | reverse complement strand
ATTGCCGTTACGCCTTCCACTTTAAAGAAAGGGCGGAATACACATTCTACGCCATATTTTTTTTGAATGTCGTAATAGGGTGATTTTGCGCTTGATGGCTCTGGTTGAGAAACCAAGATTTTCTTAATGCTCATCTTATCTATATTTCTATCTACTATATATTAACTGTCAACTGAGTGCTAACAATGCCTAATGCGCTCCAAATAAAGGCTAAAGGCATCATTTCCAGGGCGCAAAAGTACAAAATATTTTGCAATTGAGAGGTGCGATGTTTGAAAAAGATTGCATAAGACTTATAAAAAGCCAACAATTTGCACATTATTACAATAAAAATTGTATATACGAATGTGGTCTGCATTGACAGGTCAAAATATGCTTGTACTATCATTACTGGGAATACAAGCACACTCTCAGATGCAGTCAACAAAACAAATGTCTTTAGCCACTCTATATTTTGAATACGGCTGAAAAACACCGGATTAACAAATATGTAAAGAATAAACTTCAAAAGAAAATATGCCGCCATGCTCACGCTATAAGCCCCTATTATGGTATATTGCTCGGTTATAAACGTAAGACTAAGCGAGGAGTTGGCATATAGAAAGTATATTATGCCAAACAAAAGGCTCGCCTGAAGCATCAGGAATATTTGAATGGTTATTTCGCCCGACGTTTCAGTCATGGTTTTATCAAAACCACCCGATGGCGCATGAAAGAAGTTGCGATAATTATAAACAAGGAACTCACGCAATCGTGCAACTGCCAGCAATGTAACAAGCAGACAACCAACAATAATGCTGGTCATTATGTTGTCGCCGGCAATGGTATAGGGTATTGGGTCGCCAGCGACACCCATTCTTCCACCCTGCAACTCTGGATGAAACATTT
>CAZPNJ010000041.1:0-11969 GCA_964587765.1 uncultured Prevotella sp. | reverse complement strand
GGTCTTTCGAACGAGCTGATACTGCTGCTGCGACTGCCGAGACACGGTTACGGATACGAGTCTCCTCAGTGGTTGCCGGCGTGCTGCGTTTGTAGCGGTCGGAGTCGAACGTGTACAGACGCTGGCAATCCGGGTTCTGAGTCGGAGCACTGCGGTGAGTCGCCACCAGATAATTACCGTGATTGTGACCGTTCATCTTTTTCGGTCGTTTCAATGCGCCTTGGATATACTCAATACCTGCGGCGCCTACTTTTGCTTTTGCCATTTCATGCTGACCATTTTTCACCTCCGGTCAGCGTAGAGGGGTTTAGGTTAATGAATAATTAAAAATTAATAATGAATAATGAATAATGAATATTTTTATCGATGGTCGATGGTCGTTAAATGGTACATCGTACATACATCTTACATCGTACATCGTTTCTTCGTACATCCAGCGTCACTTTTTGACGCCGGTATACTCCTCCACCGTCTTGGTGGAGATAGTGGTGGTCGTCTTGGTGCTGTCGTTCTGCTGAACGTAGCTTGACGTCGTCGAGATCGTCCGCCACGCTTTGCAGCTCGTCATGCCAAGCGCTACTGCGCAACACGTCAGCAATGCTAGAACGATTGTCTCGATGATTTTGTAGATTTGTTGATTGCTCATAATGGTTTAGGTTTTTGTTTTAAGCGCGCTGCTTTCGGAATGTCCCTTTCTGAGCCGTCCGGACTGAGGACAGACGATAGACGCCCGAACTGCTCATTATCCTATCTTTCCGAAAGCGACGACAAAATTACTGCTTTTTTTTGACACCACCAAATTTTCCCGTTCGCAAATCACTTTCGAACGTGTTTTACACCATCATGCAGCCGCAATACTCTGCAAAATCCCGTGCCAACTCCAAACTCAACCAACCTCTCCGTTTCACGTCGCTGAGCCAGTTCAGGTTGTGTTTCTTTTTCTTGCACCACCCATAGAGCAGCACCTCCATCGCAAAATCCGGATACTGGTAGTGTTGCCATCTTTGCAACTTCTCCCTCAGCACTTCCAATTTGATTTTCTTTTCTGGTTCCATAGTTCTTCTTTCATTTTTTTATCTCTTTTTCATAATAGTGCCAACCATCCGTTCGTAGCTTTCTTGCTCAGATAGCACACGTATTCCCCCTTACTATCCCGCCGTCTTGTCAATACGATTCCCATCTGTTTCGCCTGCCGTTTTGCCTCCACCCAATTCTCTTTCGTTCGAGATTCTGTCTTTTGTTTTGTTGTTTCCATATTCCATTCATTTTTAGTGTTTTACAATCCCCTTCTCGAGATCATCTCGTGATCATCTCGTGATCATCCCGTATGCATCACCTATCCATTTCCTTTCACATAGATGACCTGTTGTCCTGTCGGGTTTGCCATTTGCCAGCCGTCATGGGGTTCGGTGGTGTGATAGCGGGCGTAATAATCGGCGTAACTGAGAGTCTGTAGCCGTGGAGGTCGCGCATTCTCCTCCATGGCACGCAGAGGATCGTAATGAACAAACTTGCCTTGCTCCAGTTTGGAGCGAATGGCGTCATACACTCGTTGCTGCACTTCAGGCGTGTAGCTTGCCCAAAGGGCCGCACATTCGGTTTCACGTTTGGCGCTCGATCCATGTTCACGGAGCAGCGCCCATAATGGTTGAAAATCATTCATAAATTATTAATTGGTGTTACATAAAGGTGTTACAAAAAGGTGTTACATATGGTGCTACTCATACGCGCAGTACGTAACACCCTTTTGTACATTTTTTATTTTTTCTTTTGTTTCTTTTCTTTTTGCGGTCGTTGTCCGCAAACGAACGATCTGCTGCGCTGTATGCTTTTCTTTTTGCGGTCGTTGTCCGCGAATCGTAACGAGCCTTAACGTAAGCGACGGCAAAGGTACTGCTTTATTTCGAAACACATAGCCCGTAATGACGGGTTGTTAGTACTAACTGGATATATAACGCAAAAAGTCGATTTACAGTTGAAATGTATTCAAAAATTCAAGATTTCAACTGATTATCGGCGTATTTCTTAAGATATTTTCCGAAATCTACTCGAAATTACATACATTTCGGAAAATATCAATACAAAATTACATTATTTTTTCCGAAATCTCATTTTTTTCTTGCACATTTCGGAAATTATTCGTATCTTTGCAGCGATTTTTAACTAAAACCACTCAAATTATGTTAATCGGACGAGAAAAACAGCAGCAGGCATTGCTGGAATTGTTAGAGAGCGATGAGTCACAATTTTGCGCTATCTACGGCAGACGCCGCGTAGGAAAGACGTATTTGGTAAAGCAGACTTTCGGAGGAAAGTTTGCGTTCGTGCACACAGGATTGGCCAAGGCGACTAAGGCAGAACAGCTTTGGGAGTTCCGTGAGTCGCTACGCAGTGCAGGTGTGAAGAAATGCAAGTTACCAAAGACTTGGTTTGAAGCCTTCCATATGTTGCAAGACTATCTAACTTCGTTGCCGGAAGGAAAGAAGATTGTGTTTATTGACGAATTGCCATGGTTAGATACACCGAAAAGCCGTTTCTTGACTGCCTTCGAGCATTTCTGGAACGGTTGGGCCAACCTGCGCGATGACATTGTGTTGATTGTATGCGGTAGCGCCACTTCATGGATCATCGGCAATATCGTTCATAACAAAGGTGGTTTGCATAATCGCTTAACGCGTCAAATTCATCTGCGGCCGTTTAACTTGAAAGAATGTGAATTGTACGCTCAGAAACGGTCGTTAGAGATGATGCATCGCGATATATTGGAGACGTATATGGTATTAGGCGGTGTGCCGTATTATTGGAGTTTGCTGCGACCGGAGTGGTCGTGGGCACAGAACATCGACAATCTTTTCTTTGACGATACGGCAGAGTTGCGTGATGAGTTCAAAGCGTTATACGCTTCGCTATTCCGTGCACCGCAACCGTATATTGAGATTATCACGGCATTAGGCACGAAGAAAGTTGGAATGACATTTGACGAACTGGATAAAGCATTGACAATCAACTTGGGTGGTAAGTTGGCAGAGAAGTTGGAAGAGTTGGAGCAATGTAACTTTATTCGTTCTTATACAGCCTTGGGCAAAGTAAAAAAGGATACCCGTTATCAGTTGATTGATAATTTTACCTTGTTCCATTTTAAGTTCATCGCAGACGCCAACAAAGGAAGCCGCACGCGTTGGACTACTATGATCGGGACACCAGAATATCGCGCATGGAGCGGCTTAGCCTTCGAGCGCGTTTGCTTGCTTCATGAGGATCAAATACTGAAAGCATTGGGTATATCCGGTATGGAGTGCGGAATCTACTCATGGACGTATCGTCCGCAGAATGACAAAGAGAAAGGGGCACAGATTGATTTGCTGATAGATCGCAGTGATAATGTGATCAATCTGTGCGAGATGAAATTTTATAGCGACCCGTACGCGATGACGAAAGCGGACGATGAGGACGTGCGAGATAAGAAAACAATATTTCAGAATGTCACCCAAACACGCAAAGCGGTTCGTATCGTGATGGTTACTTCGTACGGCTTGGTTCGCAATGCATATGCCAAAGGCATACCGAACCAATTGACGATGGACGACCTGTTCCAAGAATAAGCAAATGCCGACCTTCAATTGGTCGGCATTTGTGTGAATAGAATGCTATCCAATCGGAGACTCCATAAATGTGATAGCTCGTTGAATTGTACTCTTCGTTGCTGTAAAATAGTACGAAATTTCCACGTTATTCATTTCTGGATGAGCCAAATGGAATGCATAATACTCCATCCAACCGGATAAATGAACGGGAAGTCCCAACTCGAAGAGAATGCTCAGTTCTCCACTTTCTTTTTTGCTGAGCAAATACTGATATTTTGTCATAAGTACCCCGGAAGGCGGGATTTCTCAGGGACGACGTGTCCCTGAGTGTGCCTCCGGCATACTTACGAAAAAATCCCTGCGGCTCTCACGAGAGGCAGTGACAAAAAGATACAAATAAATATGACTTTTTTCTAAATGAATCAATGAATTCGGGAATCCCAAGCGGTGCGGCAGAGCAGCGAATCGTAACGAGCCTTAACGTAAGCGACGACAAAGGTACATACAAAAAATGAGACCCGCAAAATTGGGTCTCATTATTGGACAGATTTGGACAACTATTTGGACAAACTGCCGTATTTTATAGATTTGTCCAAAGACACTTTTGGACACAATATACTAATCAGCCACGGTATCGTGCTTTTGCAAAATCAATGCCGGACAAATGAAATTTCGGCATAGCGAACGGATTAATCAATTCTGCTTTTCGCTCGTCGGTTACGTTGCTCAGAAGTAGGTATCCCAAGGGTTCCAACGCCATGATACGCCTGCATGCATCGGCTTTGCTATTCGCCAGCTGGATCGCTTGCCGCAGGTTCTTCTCGATGATGTCTTCGGAGAAATGCTGCGTACAGAAGAAAGACGTATCCGTCGGCACAATCTCTTCTACGCATGTTTCACGTGGGGTTGTTTCGGGTGTTTGTACGCCTTGGTAAAAATTAACCGACGAATTGTCGTGAATGTCGATGTGATCACCGGCATAATAGTTTCCATCAATGTGGAAATAGTAGATTACGTTGTTCATTAATGATTGAATAATTTTTTTGGGGGGACATAAAAAGCACGGGCAACGGGGATGCACAAATAAAATAAAGATTCGACGTTTCTCAGCAACATCCCCGTTACCCGTGCCATAACACGAATAACAGGGACATATTCTCTTGCTGAAAGTTGTCGAATCTTATTTGTGAAGCAATATGCCTGTCGTTGCACTAAGTGCTAATTAATATGTCCTCCTGTTTAACGTCTAAGAGAACCGACGTAGCCTTCAAAACGAAAACGGCTGCAAAGGTACTACAAAATTTTCAAATTTGCAAGATTTTAAGCAAAAAAATTGTCTGTGCTTGCACAAGTGTGATTTTGTTTGCTTAAAATCTTGGAGTTTGCACCAAAGTGCGACTGTAACTTCGAGGGGTTCCCTTTTAGGGTAGTTGGTCGAAGGTACTACATTTTTTTGATATATGCAAATAAATCTGTTATTTCTATCTTGTTATCAGCGACTTGCAATTCGTCAGTTACGACTGACGATTTGGTAATGAGAGATTCGTCAGTTGCGACTGACGATTCTTGCGAAGATTTGGCCATTGCAATTGTCGATTGTGAATTATCGGTTGCAACCGATGAATCTACATCTAACATCTGCCATGCCTCATAAAATAGACGCATGTACTTTAAGTTAGTTGCTGAATAGCCTCTTAATCCGGGTAATTCGCGAAGCAGTTGGTCACTAATAACTTTAAGGCCTCCCTCTCCATAAGAAAGACGTCTTGTATTCTTTGACAAGTATTTACCAATAGAGAAATACACGGCTAACTGAATGCGATTCGTACCTTTTAGGGCTTCGTATTGACCTTGTAGGATAGCCGTTTTGATGGTCTCCACCGCTTGTGATAGCGGAATAAGCGAATTTTGATTTTCTATATCAGCCATGTTCGAACTATTTTGCTATTTGGTTAATCTATTTTGCATAGGCGCACAAAATCGAGCACAAAGGTACTACAAAATTTTCAAATTTGCAAGATTTTAAGCAAAAAAAGTAGTCTGTGCTTGCACAAGTGTGATTTTGTTTGCTTAAAATCTTGGAGTTTGCACCAAAGTGCGACTGTAACTTCGAGGGGTTCCCTTTTAGGGTAGTTGGTCGAAGGTACTACATTTTTTTGATATATGCAAATAAATCTATTATTTTATTTCTGTGCCGTGGATAGTGTAGGTCTTGTCACCACGGCGGATGAATAGTTGACCATCACGGAGGAACTTATTAGGATGGCTTGTAAACAATAGGATTATATGTTATGTTTCATCCATTCCAATCGTTTCTCCACCCACATGATAAGGGCGTTGACTTCTTCATTATATGTGCTTTCCTTTTCAAGTGAATCATCTGAAAATTGCCATATTGAATCGTTCTTTCTCGCCGAGACACTGAGAATATTTGCCTGTTGGTGAATGAATGTATAATAGGCCTCACGGCGGTTGTAAAAATATAGAAAACGTTCCCATACTTTTTGCGCAAACAGTGGGTCTTCAAACAGACGGGTATACCAAGCTGAGAGTCGTATATGCCATCCCTCCGGCAGATCGCATTCATTATATGTAGTGTTTCCATAGCCCAAATCAAAGTCCCATATGGGTCCCATTGCAATGAGACCATCTTGTGTACTATGCATATAACAACTACTATAGAAAACGGCATCGTTGTTTTTGGCGATCTCATTGATTAGATACCAATCAATCCAACTATCTTCGTCCAGATACTTTCTCCATCCATCTTGTGGATCCGCAAAGTTATCACAAAATAATGTATCTTCTGCCTCTTGGAACAAAGAATGAATTTTTTCCAATTGTTGATCTGTAATACCTTTGTCCGGATAATCAATACGGAATGGATTTGGCATGCGTTCCGTTCGGAAATACACATCCTCATCTGTTACTCGGGTATCTACCTCTATCAACCAGCCATCCAATTCCACATTGACCCGATTGGAATTCACTTCTACTTTTTCGCATAATTGATAGATACCTTTTGCCAGATCATTATAGTATAATTCAATGAAGTGTGAATGCGGAGTCCAATCCAACTTGCTGTCTTCGGACATACGGAAGGCTAATGCGTTCCGTAACATGGTTTTATCGAACCAGTTTGCAAGAAGAACCCATTTTTTAGCTTCCGGCATATTGCATAGCGAGATTTTTTTGTCCAGTTTGAGTGCAAAAGGTCGCTTGGGGCACTCGGCCGTGCTGTTTCCGCGCAAACGAATTTTTCCATTCATTCTTTCACGCACATCCGATCCTTCCTCCCATTGCTCCAAGACGCAAGATACATCTTTCTTTTCAAGAAGAGAGTAATCTGTGTCGCACAAGATATTGAATAAAATCGGATGCTGTTTAACCGGCAACTCTGGAGAATTGTCGTGACTTTTACATCCGCACAACAACATCATCACAAATAAGCAAGCATAAAATTTTCTCATAGATTAAATATGTATTATTCTTTTCTGTATGATTCTACCACTATCCGTTTGCACTCGCACTATATATATTCCTTTCGGAAGATGGGATATATATATTTCTGCTTGTTTGCCTCTCAGAATACAATGACCGTCTATACTATATAATCCAATATTTGTCAGTTCACAATCAGACTGAATGCGTATGATGTCTCTGGCTGGGTTTGGCGATATTGTTAGCGAGCACATATCCCTATCGTCTTCTATCCCTGAATTATCTGCAGATTTTGTAATATTAGGTGATATTGATGGCATGGCATTTACGGAAGATGAACAAGGCACATCTTTAATAGAAATTAGCGCATTACTTCCGTTCCGGATTTCAGTGCCGCTTGTAAGACGCACTTCTGTTGATGAATATACTCTGCAATCAGCATTATTATTTATGATCACCCCATCCAATGTCACGGCTCCGGCTCGCGCTATGCCCCAAAATGGATTGGTTATTGATGTTACTACTACGGGATCACAATAACTATGCGAATCAGGTTGAATGCCTACTATAGCTGATTGTAAGAAAGGAAAATAAAATGTGGTTGAGCCAATATTATAGTAATCATTAGCTCCGGCATTCCAACCCAAGTTCACATGGAATAATCCAAAAGAATCATATCCGTCTAATACAAATGCGTGACCATAGTAGCCGTAGTCCATTCCCGTATAATATACCGGCCTGCCTTCGGAAAGTTCTGTATACAATTTATTATCCCACCCCATTGTGTAATTTCGCTGTATACATAATAATGTTTCTTCATCATACCCAAAGTGGAGAAAAGAATTAAACGCAGAATCATTACGAGCACCTGAAGATTCACCATAATCCATGTTTAAGTCATATCCGCAGTCTCGAAGAAACGCGGCAGTCATATCCACCTGTTGCATGGAAGAGGAATCTGATAGCCACGAAGGCATGTTATTCCAATTGTAAAAATGTTTTTCTCGAATAGAACCACCTATTGCAGTAGGAATATCTGCCATATAAGGCCACTCCCAATAACGCATAATCTGCCCCATAGCAACTGCAACACAACCGACTGTCGCATGTCCGCACAAATGTGGTTTTGTGGTATTAATTGCTGGACAAAACTTGTTATATACCTTATCACAATCAGGATCTATATTATCGTTCCCATATTGCTTCCATGCTATATCTCCTAATAACGGAGAAACAGATGAAGGTAATGACCTCGTTTGGAATGTTTGAGAAATCATTTTTTTAGGTCCTTTTTCCCATACTATGTTAGTGGGACAATCTGTACAACTGTCACGAACATATGCAATATCATATTCATAGCAACCTATCAGATACTTAGCACCTGGAGGATACGATTTCAAATCCGGTTTCTCTTTTGTCATGAATCGCGCCAATATGGCTTCAGTGCGTTTGTCCGAAGATACCAAAATCCAGTTATCATTGACAGGGACAAGCCACATTTCTGCTTTTCCAAGAAGAGAAAATGACTCCGGTTCTCCGGTTTTGCACTCTCCTTTTGATATTTGTTTCACTTGCTGATAGTAACTTGTGGCTATTTCCTTCGCTTCTTCAGTAGAAACACGCATTTCACTCATAATACCCATTGCATAGCAAATGGCAATTATCAATATTATATGCCGCTTCATAATTGAATTATTTAGAATGTAAAGACTCTAGTTCCTTTATGCGTTGCTCCTGTTCAATGATATACAAGGTCAGTTCTTCAATTTTTTGTAACAATTGTATTTGCATTTCATTCATATTGACACCCTTTGTCTGCATCTCTTCTGCAGATGGTATATCAGGCAAGTGCTGGTTCTTTTGAATATAATTTTTTACTTCGCTTAATGGACGCAGTTTATAGGAGTCGCCAAAAACAAAATCAGCACCGCTTACATTATTTACAAGAACTTCATCCGCTCGGATCGTCCCGCGCACGTCTAATTTATATAAAGGATCTGTTGTTCCTATACCGAAATTACTACCTGTATTAATCCAACAATGTTCTGCACTGCTGAAACGAATCGTTTCTTGTTTTGAATTCATACTATATGCATGGTACAAAGACAAGCGAGAGAATAATTCTCCTTCGGAACTACCTCCAGGTATAAGTTCTAATACCGTGTGTGCATATACTCCGGACGGAACTCCCATTATGAGTTTATGTGACTCCCATAGCAAATAACTACGATACCAATTATCTTCAACATCATACGTATGTAAAAACATTTTGCCTGCTACTTCAAGCTTATATTGCGGATTGGTAACTCCAAAACCTACATTACCATTCGTAAAATTATATTTGTTAGCTTTGAAAGAAAGCGTATTGTTCGCCTCCCATTCTCCTATCTGCACATAACTTCCATCTCCAAATTTTAATACATTTTTAATTCTGTCTAAAAGGGATGTGCTATTCCCTATTTTGAGAGCACCGTTGTTAATATGCAACCGTTCTGTAGGAGAACTGATGCCTATTCCTACTTTTGTGGAATCCGGACTAACGTATAGTTTGTTTGTTCCAGATAACCACGTCTGCGCGTTTAGTTGCATTGAGAATGTGCAAGCGGCGAAAATCACCGCTGCACATATGAATTGTCTGTTTTTCATATTCGTAAATCTTTATTTGTTATTGTACAATAAATTGCCCTACGAGTGCGCCGCCTGCGGTCTCTATATGGAGCGCGTACACGCCCGGAGTGCCGATTTGCTCGGAGAGAGAGGTGGTGAACTGCTGATTGAGCACGATGCCGCCGGTAGTAGCATTCACTACGGTTGCCTGTGCAGAGGGGATACTTGCCTCCTGTTTAGTGATTGATAACAGGTTACCGTCAATGGTTGCACGGAAATTCGTGGGACGAGTAGGGACATGTCCCATGTGGTCATTCCCGTCCAAAGGATTATCTCCCGGAAGTGTACCAATTGAAACAATCTCTGATAGCTGAATTTCCACTTCTTCTGCGCGAATCACGCATGGCAAAAAGGTGAGTGCCATCACAACTAATGCAAATAAAAATTTTCTCATCATTATAGTGTTTTTAGTTTAACATTAGACGCATATAACAAATGCGCCGCCAAACCATTTTGATTTGACGGTGCAAAATTACTGCTTTTATGGCAAATGCGCAAAAATAAGTGTGGATAATTGCTCTTATACAACTAATTGATAATCAATTGATTTAACATTTACTGGTGTGGACAATTACCATTCGGAGTACATCTTGAGTACTCATTAATTGCTAAATTGATTAAAAAATCATGTAATTCGGCACTATTGGTACCCAACTTGTTTGCCACGCGACTTTTGAAATTTCGAACGCCACTTTCGGCATAAAATAATAGTTTCGCTATTTGTTTACCATTATACTTAGCTAATAATACTAATATACATAATCGTATTTCTTTCTCTTGCAAGTGATATATATTTTGCAGTTTCAGAATTAACATGCCAAAGTTTTCATTAATGATTTTACTCATTGCACTAAAATCTTTCCAACAAATGTTGTTCGGAAAATCTTCTGCTTGACTGAAAATAATGCAATTTTGCTCTATTTGAGCAATCAGTGTACCCGTATAGTCTTTGTGCTCTTGAACTATTTGTTCATGTTTTGCTTGTATGTATTTTGCTTTATGTTTCAAATCATCCACTTGTTGTGAGAGTAATTGATGCTGGCGATGCTTTCGGCGAATGTATATTAGCAGAATAGTTCCGAAAATAACAATAGTTGCAATAATCGCATATACCCATTGAAGATCAGGTTTCTTATTTAAATCTTGTTCCAATACTTGTATTGCTTTATTCCATTTTTCTTTCTGGGGTTCATATTCATAATAACGGATATCCTCGCGCTGCGAATCTAATTTAGATATTTCTTCTGCACTCAGAGTAGAATCTAAATGCGACACAATGTATAGTGCATTAAATTTATCTTGGTATGGGGATTTTTCATCGGCTAACACAATATTAGCATAATGAAGTGCAGAATCTTTTTCCCCTAAGTTATCATACGATTGTGCCAAAATAATAATGGGATTTGCTTCTGAATAACCTAATTTTTGATATTTATTGACACAATAAATGGCGGAATCATATTGTTGAGAATGAAGATATACATTCGCTTTTGTTTCCCATACTTTTGCCAAGACATCATTATCCGTGCAATGGCTTTCGATATCAGAAAGCAGCGTTAAAGTTTCTTCTTTCTTTCCTTGTTCTGCCAACTCAAATGCCATATTGTTCAAGCCATAATAATAAAGCAGAGTATCGCCATTACGTAGAAACATATCCGCTGAGCGTTCGAACATATCGTATGAAAGCGGATACTCTCCGGCGAGGTGACAAATATCACCCATATTGCTATACACGCGCCCGAGGATATGGTAGTCGCGCGTGTGGGAATGGGTGGCGGCGATGAAGACCTGCATGGCTTCTACGGGATGGTCCTTCGCTCGAAGCAGCTTGCCGTAATGGTAACAGGCATGAGAGAAAATAGTTGAGAGTTGAGGGTTTAGAGTTGAGAGTAGTGGAGAGTTGAAAGCAGAGAGTGTCTCATAGGCTTGCGCGAGGGAGGCGCTGTCGCCTTCATCTACACCATACATCTTGCCTGCCTGCCAGAGGCTATCCGCCTGTGTGACGACAGACTCCGCCTCGCGAACAGCGCGAGGTGTGCAGGATGACATGGTAACGGAAAGTACAACCGCCACCATCATACTCAATAGCTCTATGATCTGCTTTTTACGAAACATGCTGCAAAGGTACGACTTTTTTTGCATATGTGCAAATAAAAGAATTAAAAATTTAGTCGTTGGTCTTTGGTCGTTGGTCGTTAGTCGATGGTCGATTAATTCGTTTAAATTGTTGCTATCGAAAAAGTAGACACTTGAGGTAGAAAAAATATCGTACGCTTG
>CAZPNJ010000040.1:2861-12130 GCA_964587765.1 uncultured Prevotella sp. | reverse complement strand
CGTTGATACCTGCAGTGAGCGTAAGTTCGCTGTTCAGTGCCGTCAACATCTCGGCTTGCAGTTGAGCGTAGTATTTGCCGAGTTCAAGGTTACGATTCGGATACACATAGTCAGAATTATAGTCAATGTAGCCGCCACTAAGACTGATGGTATAGTTGCTACCGGCGCTGTTAAGTGTTGCCGCTACGCCAGCGTGCAAATCACGTTGCTTAGCATGAAACATGGTGAGCCGCCCTACAACTTCATACTCCGTGGCTGAACTATTGCCAGCGATAGTCTCGTCGCCGGAGCGTCGCTGCTCACAGTAGCCTGCGTAAGCATTTAGTGCCAGTCGGTTCAGTTGAAACACATAGCCGCCATTAGCGCTGAGCGTGGTGGCATAGAGCGACACCAGTGGCAGTGCGTTAAGGTCGGTTAGTATCTTTTTATATGGCATATAGTCGTATTTCACAGTGGCATAGGCTCCGCGATGCTCTCTGCCGCAGAGCGTCAACCCTATGGTGTAGCCCGTAGCTTTATAGTAACATGCGTCATCGAGACCGGCAAAGCGCTTGAAGTCCGATGCCAAGCCAATGAAGTGATACTCTACGTCAGCACCGTTTTCGCTATAAAAAGTTACGTTGTTGGTTTGCTTGTAGAAGTTGCCGCCTACGAAAGCGCCGAGGTCATAGTTACCAAACTGACAGGTAGCACCCATATTCACTTGCAGACTGGTGACGATGGAGCGAGGACGTGGGTCACGAGTACGATACTCGTGCTCTGCGCGGAAGTTGATGTCGGCACCCAGCGTAAGTCGTTTTAAACTGATGGCATATCCGCCGCTGAATGTGTAGCGCTCGCTGTTAAGGTTGCCACCAACGGTGTCGCCCGTCACGTAAGGGTAAAGCAACATGTAGTCGGCGGTGGAACAGATGTTTACGGCACGGCGCTTGCCAGTGCGGTAAGACGCTCCACCCCACACCGTCTGACCATTACCTAAATGCAGGTAGGTGTCGGCACTGGCACCGAAATAACTGTCGCCTCGTCCCATCTCGTAAAGTGCTGCATATTGACTCTGGCGACTATTGGCATAAGCGTATAGTTCGGTGTAGTCGGTACGGTAAGCACTGCCCATTGCAGCAGGGTTTACACGGTTTTCAGCCAGAAACCCGTGCCACAGCCCACGATGTTCAAACAATGTGGTGGTATCTATGTCAGTAGCCATAGCGGTGGCACTGAGCAGAAAATATGTTATAACTATCAGTATTCTCATTGCATAAGTATTATGTCAACAGTATCGGTGGCTACACCGGTTAGGAACTCGGTGTAACTTGATGACGCTCTGAAGTGGCAGTTTCTAATGGAGCCACTTGGCGTATGATATCTGACTGTGCCCTCGGCGCTGATTGAATAAACGCCGCGCAAGAGTTGCAGACTGACCTTCTGTCCGTTAAAGGCTGAGGTAGAAGCCGACAGCCCACTGTTAAGGTTCTGAACCGTTACTGTGCCCTGCAACCTGTCAATGCTTACGCTGTCAGGTGCACTGATGACAACTTCGGCCTGTGTGAAGTAGTCGTCGCTGTCGTCGTGGCACGAGGTAAAGCACAGAGCCAACACTGCTATATATAATAATGTGTACTTTCTGATGTTCATAATCTGACGTTCATTTCAAGTCCAAAATATGGCGTAACGTATCGGCGAATGGTGTAGTTATTGCGCACATAGTCAGGGTGTGCGTCAAGCAGTTTGTTCACAAACAGCGCCACCATCAACTTATCGTTAAGCAACTTTTTCGTAGCCTTCAGATTAAGGTTCATGGCAAAAGGCACTGTCTGGCGCTGGTAAAGGGCGTCGCTGTAAGTGCGAACCATATATTGCAGATAGCCGTCGGCGGCATCGGCATCGGTGAAGTCGTGAATGGTGCCATACTCGTTCATATATTGCGACGGATTATTGTCGAGACTCATTCTCTGCGCCGCCGTTTGCCACATACACTGCGCCGATATGGAGAAGCCCAGCTTTAGTTTAGGCACATCTGTATCGAAGGTGAAGTTAGTGTTTAACTGCTCTCTGATGTATCCCTCTTCGTCTTGGTATATGCCTACATACTTATACTCACTGCTACCGATGTATTTTGACGGTCTTACCATCAGCGCCTGTGAGTTGCGATAGGTGGTCTTGAACCATGCGCCGGTGATGGTCAGTCGGGTGTTAATCTTTGGGAAGCGGCGAGTCTGCAATGTGTACTCAACTCCCTGCTTCTTAGTACGGCTGCCATTGGTGGTCTTGGTTATGCCCATAAGCGTGGATATAGTTTCGTAACTTAGTTGGCTTACGTCGGGGCAAGCAGCAAGCGCATTGGCATCAATGGCGGAGGTGTTGTATTTATTATATGTGTATGGGGCATATATGGTTTGCATGCGAAAGCCCGAACGCATATCTTCCTCAAAGTAAGTTACCGACAGTCTGTTGCCATGGTAACTGAGGTCGGTCCTTAACTCCCACTTCTTATTGCGGGCGGCCTTCAAGTCATAGTTGGTGGGGTCAACCACATAGGTCTTCAGGTAAATAGCACGGTAGTCGCGCTTTTCGTGCCAGTAGTTCATCTCAACAAGGTCCATGTATATGTTGGCAGGGTAAAGGTAATCCATCGTTGGCATTTTGGTATGCTCACCATAACCGCCGCCAATTTGTACCGTTAAAGGACGGTGAGCAATGGTGAAGGTTGGCAACGTCCAGCCAATGTTAATACGAGGGTCAGCATACACACGACCGTGCATCTGGTATTGGCGTTCAAGGTTAAGCAGTGTAGAGGTGCGCAATCCCGCCTGAACGTCAATGCGATGCCTGCCAAGATTAAAACTGAGACGCTCCTCAGCGTAAGCTGACAGATTATGCTCGGCTGGCACGGCAGAGTATTTTCTCATTCGGGCAGCAGTACCGGGCGATAGTGGGTGAAGTGCGTCAAACACCTGTCCGTCGCCATAGTTCTTGTCCATGAGCCAATCGGCACCCATACGCATGTTGTTATACACACCGCCAAATGGAAGTCGCACGTCGGCGTTATAGGGGTATATTATGGTGGCGTAATATTCGCCATCGGTGGTGCTAGTTGCTGCAGGCGTTTCACGGTCGAGTTGCACCAGTCTGGTGCGCTCTGTTTTGTCTTTCTCGTACGACAAAGACGCTACTGCCGACGCTGCGTGCAGCCATGCTCCCTGTCGGCGGTTGGTATAGTCTATTTGGGTGCTCAGCGCAAAGCGGTTATAACTCTGCTTATATTTATCCACTCCGCCATAGTTTATGTCGGGGTCAACTCTGTCGCCGTCAAACGAACCTCCGTAATCGAAGTTCAAGCCCATTACAAACTTGTCATTATCGGTAAGCCACGTCTTACCCAGACGAGCCGAAAGTGAAAAGCGAGTATATGTTTCCAACAGATTGCGAGGGTCGGCTTTATTGTCAAGATAGTCGGCACTGAGGTTGAGAGTGGTCATTCCGTTGCCCCATTCAAAGTCTTTAGCCAAATAAAACAGTTTGGTGTCCATATCCGCCTTAAAGCGTGCCGACAGTCCTGTGCCACCACGGCGGCGGCGTATTTTCACCAAGCCGCTGGTTAGGTCGCCATACTCAACACTTGGTATGCCTCGCACTATTTCAACGCTCTCTATATCGTCGGTAGAGATAGTGCGCATGTCAACGCCCTTGTTGGTGAAGTCGCGTGAGTTAGACGTGTTGTCAAGTGCACCAGCAAGATATTGCATATTGGCGTTCGTGCTGATGGGTGCGCCGTCAATCACGAATTTCGTTCCAAGCGAAGATGTTGCGTAGTTGCTGTTAGTGATAGGCGTTGCCTCTCTTATTCTTATGGTGTTAGGTGTTGACAGCGAAGGGTCTTTAGCCATTCCGCCAGGCAGTAACTCCAGCAAATCGGCAAAGCTCGACGGCTGCAAGTGCTCCATCGCATGGCGCGCAATCTTGGAAGAGCTGGTTAGTCCGCGCGACTCTTGCGCCGTCACCACCACCTCCATTATGCTGTCTGTTTTGAATATTGTTGTATCGGCTTTCTCTGCTCCGTGCGCCACTACTGGCGACAACAATACTAATGTGTATGTTGCGAATTTACTTATCACAATATTTTCCACTCTGTTTTAGCGGCTGCAAAGATATCACATTATAAAAAGTCACACAATACCTAAAAATAGTGAAATTACAGAGAGGAAAGCACATAAAACAAAAAGCGCCTGCCGTAATTGGCAGGCGCAAGAGAGTATTTAGAAAAATTAATCTTCGTCAGTCTTTTCCGACTCGTGCTCAGCGATAAGCTTCTGCTGTATATCGTTTGGCACAAGTTCGTAGCTGGCGAATTTGGTTGTGAACGATGCGCGTCCGCCAGTGAGTGAACTTAACGAGATTGAGTAGTTGCTGAGTTCCTTCAAAGGAATCTTTGCCTGTAGTTTCTGGTAACCAGCCTCTGAGTCCATACCCATAATCATGGCGCGGCGACCTTGCAAATCGCTCATCACATCGCCCATGAAGTCGGCGGGAACGAATACCTCGAGGTCATAGATTGGTTCGAGAATCTTCGGGCCAGCGTTTTTGAACGCATCGGAGAAGGCGTGGCGGGCGGCGAGCATAAACGACAACTCATTAGAGTCAACGGGGTGCATCTTACCGTCGTAAACGACTACTCTGACGTCGCGAGCGTAAGAGCCTGTGAGCGGTCCTTGTTCCATGCAGTCCATAACACCTTTCAGTATGGCTGGCATAAAGCGTGCGTCGATGGCGCCACCCACTACGGAGTTGATGAACACCAGTTTGCCGCCCCACTCAAGGTCGTGCTCTTCCTTATTCTTTATGTTTACCTTAAACTCCTGTCCGTTAATCTTGTATGACGTTGGGTCAGGCATACCCTCAGCGTAAGGTTCTATAATAAGGTGTACTTCGCCAAACTGACCAGCGCCACCACTTTGCTTCTTGTGGCGATACTCAGCGTAAGACAGTTTAGTGATAGTCTCACGATATGGAATACGAGGCTCACCGAACTCTACATTGAGCTTTTCGTTGTTTTCCAAACGCCACTTCAGCGTGCGCAGATGGAACTCGCCCTGTCCGTGAACGATTGTCTGGCGCAGCTCCTTACTCTGTTCAACCACCCATGTCGGGTCTTCCTGGTGCATTTTCAGAAGGGCAGCCATCATCTTCTCGGTGTCGGCAGTGTTAGCGGTCTTTATCGCGCGCGAATACTTTGAGGTAGGGTAACTGATAAAGTCAAAACGCTGTTCGGTGTCCTTGCCGTTGAGCGTGTTACCGGTCTTAACGTCTTTCAGTTTTACCGTGCAACCTATATCGCCGGCGTTCATCTGCTCAACCGGAATACGATTGGCACCCGCACAAGCATAAATCTGACCCAAGCGCTCCTTAGAACCACGGTCAGCGTTTGTGAGGTCGTCACCAACCTTTACACTTCCGCTCATAACCTTGAAGTAAGACACTTCACCAATGTGCGGTTCCATGCCAGTCTTGAAGAAGTAGAGCGACTCCGGTCCGTTGCTGTCGGGGTTGCACTCCTCACCACGAGTGTTATGAATCTTAGGCATTTCGCTAACGAAAGGCACTACGTTGCCAAGGAATTCCATCAGTCGGCGCACACCCATGTCTTTGCCTGCGCAAACGCAGAAGATTGGGAAAATGCTGCGTGTGACAAGTCCCTTGCGAATGCCTTCACGCATTTCGTCTTCGGTTAGTGATTCACTCTCGAAGAACTTCTCCATAAGCGTTTCATCGTTTTCAGCGGCAGCCTCAACGAGTGCTTTGTGCAGCTCAAGCGCTTTGTCTTTCTCCTCGTCAGGAATTTCATCGATAGTTGGCTTGCCGCCCTCAGGTCCCCATGTGTAGCGTTTCATCAACAGCACGTCAATAATCTGGTTGAAGTCAGGGCCTGTTTTAACTGGATATTGTATTTGCACGCACTTCTGACCGTAAATCTCAGTCATTGAGTTTACTACGTTTTCGAAGTCGCACTTCTCAGAATCAAGTTGGTTTACAAGGAATATAACCGGCTTTTTCAGTTTCTCGGTGTAGCGGAAGATGTTTTGCGTGCCCACCTCAGGGCCATACTGTCCGTTGATAAGTACAAGCGCTTCGTCGGTAACGTTTAGCGCAGTGATAGCGCCTCCGACAAAGTCGTCAGAGCCGGGGCAGTCTATTATGTTTAGTTTCTTGTTGTTCCACTCAGCGTGGAAAACGGTTGGGAAAACCGAGTAGCCATATTCGTGCTCTACGGGGAAATAGTCGCTCACGGTGTTGTGAGCCTCAACGGTACCACGGCGTGCGATAATACCAGCCTCGAATAACATACTTTCGGCAAGAGTGGTCTTGCCGCTGCCCGCACTGCCAACAAGGGCAATGTTCTTAATTTCATTTGTTTGATATACTCTCATAGCTTTTAAAGTTTGTAGTATTAAGATTCTGTTTCTATGGGATTTGGTTAGTAATCCGCCGTCTAATTTACGCCTTTTTCTTTTTAACCGCAAAAGAAAAAGGCAGAAAAGTGCAAATATTTAAAACATATTAGTATTTTTGCCCCTCATGACAGGAATTTACATACATATTCCGTTTTGTGCGTCGCGCTGTGTGTACTGCGGTTTTTACAGCACCACCATGCTTCAGCGGCAGGACGAATACGTTTCGGCTCTTATTAAGGAAATGAGCCTCAGGCTATCCGAAGCTGAAACCATTTCTACCATTTACATTGGCGGCGGCACACCAAGCCAACTTTCACCGCAAAACATTCAGAGGCTGTTCCTATATATATATAAGGTGTATAACATAGCCGACGATGCTGAAATAACCATGGAGTGCAACCCCGACGACGTTACGCCTGAGTTCGCTCGCCACATAGCGCATTATGTAAACCGTGTGAGCATGGGCGCTCAGACATTCGCCGACAATCGGCTACGCTTTCTAAACCGTCGCCACCACGCCGCGCAGGTGACCGAGGCGGTAAACAATCTGCGACAGGCAGGTATCCGCAACATCAGCGTTGACCTGATGTTTGGTTTCCCTGACGAAACCTTGCAAGAGTGGCAGCAAGACATTGACCAAGCCATTAGCCTGAGGGTTGAACACATATCGGCTTACAGTCTGATGTATGAAGAAGGCACGCCCCTTTACCGCCTTTACCAACAGGGCAAGGTAAAGCCAGTGAGCGACGAACTGAGCCGAGCCATGTACGAGACGCTTATGGACCGCCTCACAGCCGCCGGATATGAGCATTACGAAATAAGCAACTTCGCACTGCCGGGCATGCGCTCGCGCCACAACGGCAGTTACTGGCATGGCGTAAAGTATTTAGGAATTGGTGCGGCGGCGCACTCTTACGACGTTGACACACGTTCGTGGAATGTCAGCGACCTGAACCATTACATAGAAAGCATAAACCGAGGCGAGCGCCCGTCGGAAAGCGAACGAATTGACGACATTACTAAGTATAACGATGCGGTGGTAACGGCTCTGCGCACTCGCGAGGGCATTGACACCACGCTGTTGCCAGAGAAATTCCGTCGATATATTAACCGCCAGGCACAGCCCTACATAGAGCAGCGACTTATGCGGGCAACCGACGGCAAGCTGTCGTTTACCCGTGACGGTGTGTTCATCAGTGACGGAATAATGGCTGACCTAATGTTTATTTCTGATTAGCGTTAGTGCGATACTCCGTTGGCGAACAGCCAAAGGTGTGGCGCACATACTTTCCAAACGACGACATATCCGGAAATCCCGTTCGTTGGGCTATCTGCTTTATGCTCATCTGAGTGGCGCGCAGATAGTAGCTAATGTCGTCGTTCACGCAACTTTGTATCCATTCAAGCGCCGTCTTGCCACTTACCTCTTTGCAAATGCGCGAAAGATATTTGGGCGTAATAGCCATAAGGTCGGCATAGTAAGTGACGGGCTGGCGCTTATCGTCAGTCTTTTGCAAGATATACATAAACTTATCGAAAAGTTCCTTACCGCGCACATAGTCGTTGGTAATGGGGTCGTCGTCGAAATAGTTTTGAAGTTCGCCGCAGAAGTCGAGCAACATAGATTGCAGCAGCGCGTGAATAATCTCGCGGCGGTAAGCGCACTGTTCTTTCTGTATATAGTGTTTGATTAGTTCGCCGTAGTGGTCGCCGTCGATCTCCTTAATGGGAATATCTATAACGTCAAATTTGTGAACGTACATGGCTTTGTTCCATATCTCGGTATAGGGGTGAAGCGAAGCCTTCAGCAGATTGTCGCTAAGGCTCAGCATAGAACCATGAATGTCGTTGCTGACAGAAACTTCTTCAACCAGTGACGACGACGGGCATATCAGTAACTGGTTGCTGCTGATGGCCTTTTCATTGCCGTTTATCTTCAAGCGCAGCTCGCCATGGTGACAATAGAAAAATATATTAAAACCAATCTTAATCGCCGACAAAAAGTTAGGGTGCGACGGGTCGTGGCGCAAGGTCATTATCACCAGTTCGCCGTCGTTGTAGTTTACGTTGGGACTGTCCTCTTCCTGTGGAAAGTCTTTTATATGTACATTTAATATGTCGTTCATTCGTTTCGGTTTTTAAGCAGGTTTATCTTCTTTGCCGCCCACTTGCGCAGTATCTCATAAGCCGACAATTCCTCGGTATGCTGTGGCTGGGCGAACGTCATCTCGTTCATGGCGTCGCCAAACTGGTCGGGGAATATTATCATTATGTTCTTGCCCGTAAAGTGGCGCGTTATCTCGTCGGGCAGCTTGTCCTGCGCCGCCTTATATGATACGGTGCCTTTTCGGGCGGTGACTACAATTAAGAGGTGGTCGTCTTCAATGCTCGACGCCAGTTGTGGCAATTCGTTCCAGTGCGCCATGTCTTTGTATGCGGCGCGCACCTCGGGGTGTTTCATCTGTATAAACTTCTCAATCCAGCCCAGAGTGTCTTGCCTGCCGTTAAAGATGATTTTGCACTCAAGGTTGCCGGCCAGTCGGCACACACGCTCAAGCCAGCGATAGAAACCTGGCTCCAGTTGTGCGCGCGACGGTATAACCACCTGTATCAGTCGCAATGTGTTCAGTGGCTGCACCATACGCGCCATGATTATCTGGCGGTTCAGACCGTTAAAGAGGCTCTGATGAAATTGTCCCCAGAACTTGTTCTTTACGTCGCCGTGGCTGTGCATACCAATAATGATTTCCGATGCGTGAAACTCCATAAACGCATGGCGTATGCCGTTGGCTATGTTGGCTGCCACACGCACCTGAGTCTGAA
>CAZPNJ010000040.1:0-2850 GCA_964587765.1 uncultured Prevotella sp. | reverse complement strand
TACGATGCGGCGTGCTGCACCACACCCTCCAATATTTTTTTGCCCTCTTGCTGTGCTTTTTCGGCGTTGTCGTCTTCGTAAGCCACATTCAGCGCCACTATGCTGCGGTGCAGCTTCTGGTTGCGCATCATCAGCGTAAGGTCGATAAGCCGGTCGGCATATTCGGGATATTTCACCGGCACCAGCACTCGCTCGTCATCGTCTTCGGGGTTAAGCTCTTCGGCGTTGGGCATATCCTCGTCGCGCAGGATAATGGTCTGCGCAGCGTGTTGCGTCACCATTGATGAAATAATGCAAGTGACGAGTATCATCAACACGATTGCATTCAGCAGTTGGTCGTCAACCATTGGCTTGCCGTCCTCGCCGGTCAGCCCCATGCCCACCATTATTATGGCTATGGCACCGGCTGCGTGGGCTGAGGTAAGTCCGAACATCATCGTTCCCGACGACGTTGGCAACTTAAAGAAGCGTTGCGAAGTGTATGCGGCAAGGGCCTTGCCCAGTGTGCCCATGACGGTTATCAGCACCAGTATGACTATGATGCTGCTGCCCTCAAACAGCAGTCTTACGTTTATGAGCATACCCACACCTATCAGGAAGTAAGGTATGAACAGTGCGTTGCCAATGAACTCGATGCGGTTCATCAGCGGCGAGGTGTGGGGTATGTAGCGGTTCAGTATGAAGCCCGAAAAGAACGCACCCAAGATGCCCTCAAGTCCTATCAGTTCAGCCAGTGCGGCACTAAAGAACAGCACTGCCATAATGTAAACGAACTGCATCACGGCGTCGCTGTAACTGCGCAGAAACCAGCGCGTAAGGCGTGGAATAATGAATATCGACCCTGCCACATAAACGGCAAATCTAACCACAAACATCAGCCAGAATAACCAGCCGCCTGAGCCGTTGTGAGCCGAAACTATCGCTGCCAAGACAATGAGCGATATGAACAGCGACCCCATTGACGAACTGACGCTCAATGACACGCTCGGCTTTTGGCTCAATCCGAAGCGGTTTACTATAGGGTAAGCCACCAGCGTGTTCGACGCCATGATACAGCCTAAAAGCAATGACGCTGCCACAGAGTAGTTTAACAGGTTGCGCCCCGTAAAATATATGAGCGTGAAAGGAATAAGAAACGTCAGCACGGTGAAAAAGCCTATCTGCACTTTGTTCTTCTTTGCGCCCTCAAGGTCCATTTCAAGTGACGCAAGAAACATGATGTAGTACAGCCCGACCCTGCCAAACAGCTCAAACGAATTGTCACGCACCAGTATGCCGAAGCCGAATTCGCCCAGCGCTACGCCTGCCAACACCAATCCAATAATGTGTGGAATACGCAGCTTACCCATAATAATCGGGGCAAGCAGTATGACCATCATCACAACGAAGAAAACGAGTGTAGGATTAGTTATCATATATTCCTTTTTGCTTGCAAAAATAAGAATTAAGTAGCAATTTATTATTATAAAAGGCTGAAAAGTTGTACTTTTGCACATTAAGACAAGTAATTTAATTTAAAGAGAGGATTTTTTATTATGAAAGTAGCAATTGTTGGAGCAAGCGGCGCCGTAGGACAGGAATTCCTGCGCATTCTTGCCGAAAGAGACTTCCCTATGGACGAATTGGTTTTGTTTGGTTCGCAGCGCTCTGCCGGAACCAAATACACTTTTAAGGGAAAAGAATACGAAGTGAAACTTCTGCAACATAACGACGACTTCAAAGATATAGACATAGCCTTTGTGTCAGCAGGCGGTGGCACGTCTAAAGATTTTGCCGAAACTATTACAAAATATGGCGCCGTAATGATAGACAACAGCAGTGCCTTTCGCATGGACGAGGACGTGCCTTTGGTCGTTCCTGAGATTAACCCTGAGGACGCGCTCAATCGCCCTCGCGGCATAATCGCCAACCCTAACTGCACCACTATAATGATGGTAGTAGTGCTTAATCCTATAGAGAAAATATCACACATCAAGCGCATACACGTGGCAAGCTATCAGAGTGCGAGCGGTGCAGGTGCGCAGGCTATGAAAGAGTTGGAACAGCAGTATAAGGAAATGGTAAGCAACGGCAAGGTCTCGACTATCAACAAGTTTCCTTATCAGTTGGCTTACAACGTAATACCACGCATTGACTCGTTCACCGACAACGAATATACAAAAGAGGAGATGAAGATGTATAACGAAACGCGCAAGATTATGCACTCTGACGTGCGTTGCTCAGCGACTTGTGTCAGAGTTTCTTCACTTCGTTCACACTCCGAGAGCGTTTGGATTGAGACCGAGCAGCCAGTTTCAGTTGAGGGCGCTCGCAAGGCATTAGCCTCTGCACCGGGTGTTACTTTGCGCGACGACTCAGCCAACGACATATACCCAATGCCACTTGAAACAGCAGGTCACGACGATGTTTATGTAGGTCGTGTGCGTAAGGATATTTCCGATGAAAACGGACTTACTCTGTGGCTCAGCGGCGACCAGATACGTAAGGGTGCTGCACTAAATGCGGTGCAAATCGCCGAGTATCTTATTAAGGTTGGCAACGTAAAATAACCCTTTTCGGTCCGAAAATAACACATATTTGGGTCAAATCGACCCAAATTTTTCCCTAAAACAGCATGATTTCGTTTGGTAACGTTACTGAAATAACACGGTAACGTTACTAAACTAATTCGGTAACGTTAGTAAATCAATTCAGTAACATTAGTAAATCAACACGCATAGGCGACCGAATTACATTATATACAAAGAAAAAGCCCGTGCAAAGCGAGCAAAAGAAAAGCCCTCACGGTCTGAGACCTGAGGGCTTAATTCTCTCATTTTAATTCGAGCTGTCTGAATTACTCAGCAACAG
>CAZPNJ010000039.1:8609-12308 GCA_964587765.1 uncultured Prevotella sp. | reverse complement strand
CGACCCTCTGCTTGTAAGGCAGATGCTCTAAACCAGCTGAGCTAAACGCCCTTGAAGTTACTTCCTTTCCGAAAGCGAGTGCAAAGATACGCACCTTTGAGTAATCTACCAAACTTTTATGATGTTTTTTTTGAAAAAGTTGCTTTTTTCATTGACGGGATTACGAAAAGAGGGCGTCTAACCACTGTTTTAGCACTGATTAAACGCCGATAAAAAGATGAAAAAAGATTTTTAAAACATTTATTTTATTATAACCTTTCTGCCTCGGTTCAGGTAAATGCCCGGTCGGGTGGGGCGATTGGCGAGTCTTGCGCCGCCGAGTGTGAACCAGCAGTCGTCGGTTGCGGTTTGGTGGGTTTGGGTTATGCCGGTGGTTTCGTCAACATATTGCAATTCTTGTCCAAACGTGAGGGGCAGCGAACTGAGCACTTCAAACGTACCGGTGTAAAGGGTGTCGATGCTGGTGCTTTGGTAGCCGTGATAGCCAATCACGTAAGTGTGGGTGCCCTCGGTGGTGGCAGGGAAAACGAAGTGCAGCACGTCGGTGGCGCCGCCCTCAAGGAATGTGCCAAGCGACGAGGTGGCGTCGACTATGCTTTCGCCGTCAACGCACAGCACTACGGTAGGTGTCGCCTGATAGTCGGCGGTGTTGTAGGTGGTGAATGTGCCCGTGTTGGTAATCGTTGCGGCAAGGTCAACGTCAAAGCCCACTACTGCCGGTCTGTCAAGTGCCACGCTGTCAACACGGTAGTCAGCGTTGCCGTAGGTGGTGACTTTAAGCGTGTCGCCCTTGATGTCGAATTGCAGATAAATGATGTCGGAGTTTGGGCATGGGTGCCATACCGTTTCGCGGCGCTTGTTGCCGATAACCTTCAGGGTGTAAGTGCCGTCGGCGAGGTCACTGCCTATGCCGATGGTCTTGTAGGTCCAAAGGAACTGAGAGTTGGGTTCGTTGCGACCTACGGTGCCAGTGCCAAAGCCGCTTGAAAGAAGTTCCTTTGAGTAAGTTCCGTCGGCGCTTGCCAACACGTATTTTACGCCGAAGTTGTAGGTGCCCTGACAGTTGTTGCGCAGATAGGTCTTAACCCTTACGTTGAAGTTTTCGGTGCTGGAGGTGCGTGTGTAAACGCTGCGCTCGGAGTGCATACAGGTGACGGTTGGCACTATCAGCGAGTCCTTGGTGGCAGGGTTAACGCCTGTCTTGGGCTGCATGCCCAAAACCACGAACTGGTTGGTTGAGAACGCATCGCCCGAAGTGTAATATTCGGTCTCGCCCTCGTCCTTTGGCGAAAGTATGTCAAGGCGGAAGTAGCCGTCGTAGTCGCCGTCCCAGCCCCAGTTGATGTGGTAAAGTCCGTTGCCGTCGTAGCCGTCGCAGACGAAGGCGTGGCCACACTCCTTTGATTCAGCGCCGAACAACACTGGGCGACCCTCAGCCAACTCCTGATAGATGAGACTGTCCCACATAGCCACGGTGCAGGTCTGGCGGTAAAGCAATCGGGTGGCGTTGTCGTAGCCAAAAGTGCTTTTCAGACGTTTGATGTCGTAAAGCGCCGAAGAGCCGTAGGGGGTGTATTGCATCTTCATGGCGCGACCCACGAACGACATCAGCTTGGCGACCTCTTGCGCGGAAGCATCGCTGTCGGTGGGAGTATAGACGTCGCGCATCTTGTCCCAATCGAACGTGGCGGGGTTGAGTGAATCGTGAAAAACTGATTTGCGGTTGTAGGTGTAGCCGTAGCGTGTGGTGGAATCGAGTGCCTGGGCAGGGTATTTGTAGTAGTGCATAACCTGTGCCAGGGCTGTAGCCACACAGCCCGTCGGCGTTTCGCTGCCCTCAATCACCGGCGTAAGATTGTTGTAGGGCCTCTCTTGCCCCCAGTTGGCGCTGACCAGGGGCTTGATTGGCTGATGAAGAGTAGCGATGCCGTTCATAATGTTTCGCTGAGTTCCCTTAGGCTGAGCCGAAACAGCGCTTCTTTTAGCCAAGGTAGAGCTTTGCGCCACGCTCTTGATTTGCTTTGCATACTCTTGTAACCACCATTTTACCTGTGGTGGCATGTTTTCGCTGCTGATGCTACCCGTCAGTGAGTAGCCCAGAATGGCAGGTGTGTTGTCAACGCCGGAAATGATTACGAAGCCTTTTGCTCCGGCAGCGTTGAACAGGTAAAGGTCATTAAGTTCAGTATCATGTGGGGATTGAAAGGTCCTTTTGGCGCCAGAGGCGATGTTTATGCCTTTCGAAGCGAAGAACTGGTTGGCTATCTCTTGTGCTTCGCTTTGCGTTATGTTGTCGGCTGCCGCCGCTAATGCGAACGCCGCCATTAGTGTGCTCAGTATAATTTTCCTCATATTTCTATATATTATAATGTGTAGCCACTTCCCCCGAAATGTCTCTTCATAAAATAGTATGTGTACGTCTTTTCCTAATGTTATCCTGTGGGGGAAAGGCGTTATTATTTAAGTTTTACTATTGGCAAATATAGCGATAATAAGTGTACGCTATGTAAATAAACATGAAAAATGTTCTTTTGATACATTCTTTCATGTGTAGAAGTGAAGTTTAAGGGAAGTAAAAGGGAAGTTTAAGGGACAATAGTTATGAAATGGGAAGATATATAGATATAAAAAAAAGTGCCTCGCCATCGCGGTGAAGCACTTTCCTATGAAAAAATATTTTTTTTATTGCGTTACCTTTTTCTTTATGCTTGTTCCTCTTCAGAAACCTCTGCCTGACGATAGTTGTCAATAGCGTCGGCGGTGAAGTTCTTAATGAACGCATAGTTGCCAAGGCTTTCGCCCTCAGTCAGGCGAACGTAAACGTTGGCGCTCTTAGCGAACAACTCTGGAGCCTTGCTTGCGTCCTGAACGAGCAGCAGTGACATCATGATGGTGCCAGTCATGTCGTAGAGGCGGCGGCCAAGCAGATCGTGAACCTCTTGGTTTTCTGCTGCCTTAACGGCTTCAACAGCATCTTCGAGCTTGTCAACGAGTGCTGCCAGACGCTTCTGCAATGGCTTCATCTCGTCACTAACTTCCTCTTCGAGCATTTCGCGCATAACCTTCAGGTAAGTACCGTTGGTGATGTAGCGTATAGCGGCAACCACCTGAAGCTGAGTAGTACCCTCGTAGATAGAGAAGATACGAGCGTCGCGATAGAGTCGCTGAGCCTTGTACTCCATGATGAAACCTGAACCGCCATGAACCTGAATGCAGTCGTAAGCGTTCTGGTTTGCGTATTCTGAGTTCATACCCTTTGACAGTGGGGTGAAGGCGTCAGCCAAACGGCTGTATTTCTTCTGCTCCTGACGCTCCTCTGGTGTAAGCTTGCGCTCGCGAGAGATGTCTTCAAGGGTTTTATACATATCAACGAAGCGTGATGTGGTGTATAGTATGCTGCGACCGGCGTCGAGCTTAGCCTTCATGCGTGACAGCATTTCGTAAACGGCTGGGAATGTGATAATCTTCTTGCCGTACTGAGCGCGCTCCTTAGCATAAGAGAGTGCCTCGTCATAAGCTGACTGAGAAAGACCTGTACTCTGTGCGCCGATGCCAAGGCGAGCGCCGTTCATCAGAGCCATGACATACTTGATAAGACCTAAGCGAGTTTCGCCGCAGAGCTCTGCCTTTGCGTTCTTGTAGACAAGTTCGCAGGTAGGTGAGCCATGAATACCAAGTTTGTTCTCGATGTGGCGAACC
>CAZPNJ010000039.1:0-8583 GCA_964587765.1 uncultured Prevotella sp. | reverse complement strand
GTCGTAGATGAACATTGAAAGTCCGCGACCGTCGTGAGTGCCTTCCTCTGAACGAGCCAATACGAGGTGAATGTCAGAGTCGCCGTTGGTGATGAAGCGCTTTACGCCGTTCAGGTACCACTGCTTCTCCTGCTCGTTGTAGGTTGCTTTAAGCATTACGCGCTGGAGGTCAGAACCTGCGTCAGGCTCAGTCAAGTCCATACTCATGGTTTCGCCGTTGCATACGCGTGGTATGTACTTCTGGCGCTGCTCCTCTGAACCGAACTCGTAAAGAGTTTCAATACAGTCTTGCAGTGACCATACGTTTTGGAAACCAGCGTCGGCCTGTGATACCATCTCTGAAGCCATAGAGTAGGGAGTGATTGGCAAGTTCAAACCGCCGTAGCGACGAGGCATTGAAATGCCCCAAAGACCAGCCTTGCGAGTTGCCTCAAGGTTTTCGTAGGTCTTTGATGCGTAAATCATGCGACCGTCAACGAGGTGTGGACCTTCCTGGTCAACAGACTCTGAGTTTGGCTCAATAATGTTGGCTGTGATGTCGCCAACGATTTCAAGCAAACGCTTATAGTTTTCGATTGCATCGTCGAAGTCAACCGGTGCGTCTTCAAATTTATCTTTGTCAGCGAAATTACGCTCGCGCAGTTCTACGATGCGCTTCATCAATGGGTGCTGAAGCTGGAACTGCAATTCTGGATTGTCTGTGAAGTAATTTGCCATTTTATTTACTGTTCTTCTTATAATACTTAATGAGTTTTGGAACTACCTCTTCAACGGTGCCGTTGATTACGTAATCAGCGATAGCGTTGATTGGAGCGTCTGGGTCGCTGTTAACGGAGATGATGATGCCGCTATCCTGCATACCTGCTATGTGCTGTATCTGACCGGAGATACCACAAGCGATATAAACTTTCGGGTGAACGGTTACACCTGTCTGACCTACCTGACGGTCAGCCTCTACAAAGCCTGCGTCAACGGCGGCACGGCTTGCGCCAACCTCTCCGTGAAGCTCTTTGGCAAGGGTGAACAGCATATCGAAGTTCTCTTTTGAACCTACGCCATAGCCGCCGGCTACTACGATAGGTGCGCCCTTCAGGTTGTTCTTTGCTGCCTCTACGTGGCGGTCGATAACCTTTACGGCGTGTGCCAATGGGTCGCCTGCGAGATACTTCTCAGCGTCAGGGAATACTACTTCGCCCTTTGCTTTGCCCTCAAACAGTGCTTTCTGCATAACGCCGCTACGAACGGTTGCCATCTGTGGACGGTGGTCAGGGTTTACGATGGTCGCTACGATGTTTCCGCCGAATGCGGGGCGTATCTGATAAAGTAGGTTCTCGTAAGTCTTGCCACTCTTCTTGTCTTCATAGCTACCAATTTCAAGGGCAGTACAGTCGGCTGTCAATCCGCTGGTGAGCGATGATGACACTCTTGGTCCGAGGTCACGACCTATTACTGTAGCGCCCAGCAGACAAATTTGTGGCTGCTCTTCCTTAAACAGGTTTACTATGATGTCGGTATGTGGAGCCGACGTGTATGGGAACAGGCCTTCAGCGTCGAAAACGAACAGCTTGTCAACGCCGTAGGGCAGAATCTGGTCTTCTACCTTGCCTTTGATGCCAGTGCCTATGGCAACGGCGTTAAGGTCAACACCCAGCTCAGTGGCGAGCTTACGGCCTTTGGTTAGAAGTTCCTGAGATACCTCGGCAACAGTAGTGCCTTCAATCTCGCAATATACGAATACGTTATTCATTTCTGTTAACCGATTATCTTTTCATCCAACAATTCTTTTACTAATGCTTCAACGTCAGCGTCGCTGCCTGTTAAAGTTTTGCTCTCTTTTGCCTGGAACACAATGTTCTTAACGGCTTTAACCTTTGTAGGTGAACCGCTCAGACCGCACTGCTCAGGGTCGCCGTCAACGTCGGCTACGCTCCACTGATTTAGTGTTAGGTATGGGCGCTCGTCGTATAGGTATGCGTAAGCGTCGCCTTCTTTGCGCTCGATAGGCGCTGTGGCACGCTTGTATTTCATAACGAGCTTAGCGTTGCATGGACGGCAAGGAGCCGCGCTGCCGTTTACGGTGATAAGGCAAGGCATTGGTGCTTCAACGGTTTCAACGCCTCCGTCAATGTGACGACGTATTGTTAGCTTGCCGTTTTCGCACTTCTCTATTTCCTCGGCGTATGTTACCTGAGCCAAGCCCAGCTTCTGCGCTACCTGTGGTCCTACCTGAGCGGTATCGCCGTCGATAGCCTGTCTGCCACCTATTACTATATCTACGCCACCTATCTTCTTTATAGCGGTTGCCAACATGTATGATGTGGCAAGTGTGTCGGCACCTGCTGCCAGACGGTCGGTCAGTAGCCAACCTGTGTCAGCGCCGCGATAAAGACCTTGGCGAATGATTTCACCTGCACGTGGAGGTCCCATGGTTAGTATGCCCACTGTTGAGCCTGGGTTCTGGTCTTTCAGGCGCAAAGCCTGCTCAAGGGCGTTTAAGTCTTCAGGGTTGAAGATAGCGGGCAGTGCGGCGCGGTTGACGGTGCCTTCGGCGGTCATTGCGTCTTTGCCCACGTTTCTTGTGTCAGGTACTTGCTTGGCAAGTACAACAATTTTCAAACTCATATTTGATAAATTAAAGTTTATATTTTCAACGTTAATAACGGGCGCAAAATTAGTCATTTTTAATCTGATATCAAAGAAAAAGCTCCTTTTTTGCACCTTTGCGCCCGTTTTGTGCATTTTGAAAAGCCGTAAACATTTGTTCATCTCTCTATTTATTGTATTTTTGCAACCGTATGGAGCATTTCGAGAAAACTTTTCCTGACCTTATGGTCGGCAAGAAAATAATGTATGTTCACGGCTTTATGTCGTCTGGTCAAACCAATACCGCACGTCTGCTGGCTCGGCTTCTGCCATCGGCAGAGGTCTTTGCCGAAGACTTGCCCATTCACCCCGAAGAGGCTATGGCGATGCTCAGGCGATTGTGTGAGGAGCGCAAGCCCGACCTGATAGTCGGCACTTCTATGGGTGGCATGTATTCAGAAATGTTGTATGGCTACGACCGCATACTCGTGAACCCGGCTTTTGAGATGGGCAAAACCATGAAAGACGGCGGCATGACCGGGTTGCAGCGTTTTCAAAACCCACGTAAGGACGGAGTGCAAGAGGTTGTAGTAACCAAGGCGCTCGAAAAGGAATATTCCGATATAACCACTCAGTGTTTCCAACACGTCACCCCAGAGGAACAGCGGCGTGTCTTTGGCTTGTTTGGCGATGAAGACCCGCTTGTCCACACATTCCCTCTTTTCAGTCAGCATTACGCTAATGCCATGCACTTCCATGGCGAGCACCGCCTCACCGACCCCGTGTTGCTGCATTATGTGATACCCGTCATTCGCTGGATTGACTACCGTCAGGAGCAGCGCGAGCGCCAAGTGGTATATATCGGTTACGATGCTCTTGTTGACGCTTACGGCAATGCTCGCTCAAGCGCCCGCAAGGCTTACGAGCAGCTCATAGAAAAATATAATGTTTACATTGTCGCCCCTGCTCCAACCAATGACCATATATATATTAATAATGTGCAAACGAGTGTTGAGGACATTCTCAGCACAGAGTCAATGTGTACCGTTCTGGAGTTTGGCTCTGACGAGTTTAAGTCATGGGAAGACCTGATGACTTATTTCAGTCGTTTAGGTTAAAACATTTCATACCTTGCGTCGGTCGCTTGGCAGTATTGTTTTACAAGGCGCACTATCATCTGGGCGGTTGCCTCTACGGTGACGCTGTTGCCGTCATATCCGTTTACGAAACAGAGTAGGTGAGTGGTGTCAATCGAAATCTTAGTGCGCTCGTTGTCGCTTGTGGGTGTGCCAAATCCGCCAATCTCGTCACGATAAACGGGCAGTCCCTCAATGTTTAACATACCTCTGCCTATACCTTCGTATGGTTCATCTTTGCGCCCTACGCCAAGTGTCGCTTCAGCACCTACTATTTTGTCCTCGTCAAATCCGCCGATGCTATATCCATAGCGCATTGAGGCAAGGTTTACTAAGTCAACGAGTGTGTCTATCTGATACAGCTCCTTGCCCTGTAGTATGCGGCGCATCAGTTGTTCGCCGCTCGGACGATAACGGCTTGGGTCTTTCCCTAATGCCTTATATGCCTGTCGTGTCGCCGCAATGGCGGGTATGGATTTTATGTCGTCGGTGGTGTGCTTAGCCTGTAGTTCAGCGTCCAGAGCGTTAATCTCTTTCCACAGCCCCTCGTCAAAGTTTGTGTTTACAACTGTCGCCTCTACCGCAGCCCCCACAAAGTCGGGACACGCTTTCCTTATCTCATCTGATACAATTACTTTCTTCATCTTTATTATTCCCAATGAACAATTTTCAATACGAGTGGCAAATATAGCGATTTATTCTGATTGGAAGTATATATTAGGCTGTTAGATAACCATAAAAACGAGGAATGCACCAACCATCACGGGTGGTGCATTCTTTTTTGAAACGTCATACAATCAAAAAAATCGACTAACATTTTCTTTCTCTCTTTAGGTATTACGTTTACCTGATTGTATTCCGTTTTCGACTAACTTTCTTTTTAAATTATTCTTTCGACTAACATAAAATTACGTCACAACTTACATGGGCGTGTTCTTGCGTTATCACTGAGTTTTACCTTATTTATGTATTATACCTAAAAGTTGGAGAATTATGTTTAAGTTTTTATTTTTGCAAATATAGGAATAATATACAATTTCATTGTCAATATTTACGAAAACTTTAAGAAAAACGCTCAAAAAGGCATATGCAACTACCTTTTCAAGCGTTTTAATTTTGCTGTTAAAGTATCTTTTCTAAGATATACCTTATTTCTTCAGCTTACCGTAGCGGCTCATGAAGCGGTCAACGCGACCTGCTGTGTCAACGAGCTTGCTCTTACCTGTATAGAATGGGTGAGAAGAGCTTGAGATTTCGACTTTTACCACTGGGTAAGTTTCGCCTTCAAATTCTACTGTATCATTAGTCTTGCATGTAGATTTTGTAAGGAACATATCGCCGTTGGACATATCCTTAAATACGACGGGGCGATAGTTTTCTGGATGAATACCTTGTTTCATTTTCTTATTTTAATTGTTAATAATTCATTTTTTCGAGCGGCAAAGGTACGAAGTTTATTCCTTTCCACCAAATATTTTCAAAGAAAGATGTTGTTTGGTGTTATTGTTCTTCGTCATCTTTCCACTCGTCTTCGTATTCGTCGTCGGTGTATCCGTATGAATTGCGCTTTGACAATGGCTGTGTGCCAGGGTCGTCGCCGCCTGGTCCGGGGAATATCTCCGAGCCAGCGAGTATCGAGTCTTTCAATTCCACTTTAACCATTTCGGGTGTTACGTATTTCCTGTTCATAATATTTGTCTCCCCCATTTATTTGTTTATGTATTTCTTTCCGTTTACTATTACCATGCCCTTATAGCCTTTGGCTACTCGCTGTCCGGCAAGGTTGTACATGGTGCCTTGCGATTTCTCGTAATTGTCGATAGCCTCTGCCACGCGGTCTATGCCTGTAGCCTCGTCAGAGATTACCATTCTCAGGAAATCGGTCTTAGCTCCGCCCGTAACGGTAACTCTATCGCCTGGCAGATAAGCGCCGCACTCGGGTATTGTCTTTGTGCCCGACGTTGACAGGTGCTTGAAGAAACCTGCCGTGCCACCTGTTGACAATCCGAAGTAATAGTCGCCTGCCCCAAGTATGGTAGGAGCCAGTGAGGCTTCCAACTTGTTGCCGTAAACATTGGCAACGGTGCTTGTGTAATCTACTGGGAATGTGTAGTTGCCCGCTGCGCCTTTTATGACAATGCCTGTATTGGCTGGCAGACTCTTGCCGTCCATGTCTATCTCTTTCAGGCGAACCTCCTGATCTGTTGCCACATACACCGCAAAGAGTGTCAAGTCGCCGCTGTAACTTGAAAAGTTTCTTGGAGCGGCTGAACTGTATGAGGCGTAACCGGCTGTGGTGATTTTCTTTGCCGACATTTCAAAGTCAACTTCGTCTGTCACCAGTGAACCGCCGTTAGCATTCGTGTAAATACCACCTGCTATCCAGTAGCGCCAGTTGCGAATGTTACCATCGTTCCAAGGAGCAACGAACACAGCATTCTCAGGAGCCACGAGGTCGCAACCCGTAACGGTCAATGCCTGCATCCATGCCATGGCGGCACCACCATTGTCACCCTTTGTTCTTACAACTGAGTTGTTGATGCTCATGTTTACGTTGGTGGCCAAGCAAGCTATGCCGCACACGTTGTCGCCATCGGCGGCGCAGTCAACAAAGGCGTGAACCACGCAGTTGTTTATTGCGAAACTTACGTCTGCGTCAGAGTATCCTGATACGCAAATAGCCGCTGTGTCCTTATCGCCGACATAGCAGTTTAGCACGCCTGTGCCGTCATCGCTGGTAATGGTGAATGGACCTTCGTTCAGCAGATACAGCGCCGGCATTCCCTCGTAACTTGAACCCTTTGTGCCGATATTGTTCGTGCCCTCAAGCTTTATGGTGCAGCCTGCGCCGGTGTTAATTTCCAATTGGTCGGCAATTGTCGCATTGGTCAGCGTCAGCGTCTTGCTGCCGCTGTTCCAAACCACACCCGAGGCAAGCGTGCCTGATGCGGTGGAAGACGTTACTGAAATCTTTGCGTCGGCACCCACGATGCCCAACAATGCCATCACTGCGGTGCATGTCAGTCTTGATATGATACTCTTCATACTATAATGTTTTTACAAGTTTTACTTTTCCTGTTTAAGTTATATCTGCAAATATAAGGAAAATCGGGGTTAGTTCCAAATATTTTCACCTAAAAAGTGCCCACTAACCCAAAAATTGTTAACTTTGCCAGCAGAAACAAACTATCGTATATACGGACAAATATCAAAGCAAACGTACACATTATTATATATAGAGTATGAAAAAGATTACGATTATAGGCATTGCGGGCGGCACTGGCTCGGGCAAGACAACCGTGGTAAAGAACATAGTAAACTCTCTGCCAGAGAACTCTGTGGCGGTGGTTCCACTCGACTCTTACTACAACGATACGTCAGAGATGACCGAGGATGAGCGTCACAACATCAACTTCGACCACCCCGACGCCTTCGACTGGCATTTGCTGATAAAGCAGATTAACGAACTGCGCGAGGGCCATGCCATTGAGCAACCTACATATTCTTATATACAGTGCAACCGACTGCCCGAAACCGTTCACGTTGACCCAAAGCCCGTAATCATTATCGAGGGCATCATGACGTTGCTCAACAAGCGACTTCGTGAGATGATGGATCTGAAAATATACGTTGACTGCGACTCTGACGAGCGACTTATCCGCAATATTCAGCGCGACACGATTGACCGTGGGCGAACGGTGTCAATGGTTGTTGACCGTTATCTAAAGGTGTTGAAGCCCATGCACGAGCAGTTTATAGAACCCACCAAGCGCTATGCCGACCTTATTATTCCGCAAGGCGGCGAAAACGCCAAGGGCATTGGCATCTTGTGTAAATACATTGAGGGATTAACCGAAAAAATAAAGGAGTGACTTGTTAACAAGTCACCCTTTTTCTTTTATTCAAAATACAGTGTCAGTGCAATAACTTTTGAATGAGCCTTGCTCACCGCCTGTGTGTAGGGTAGCATACCCGTGTCGCGCAGTTGCGAGGCGTGTCGTTTGTCAAGCGAGTTGGTCAGTCCGAACATAAACTTCAGTTCGGGGCGCACTTTGAAGTAGGGCAGATATTTGTCCAAGCCAATTCCCACCTCGGCAAACACGTCCATTTTGTTCAGTTTCAGATATTCCGACGACTTATTGCTCATGTTAAGCATAGGCGTAATGCCCGCCAATAGGTAGGGTCGGTGGTTAACCACCCTCGGCGCGGCGAAAATCAAATCGCACGCGGTAGAGAAATAAACCGTTTTCATGTATTGGTGCTGCACGGTTGGCGCTCCGTGGTCGTCGGTGTGCGTAAAGTCGCGGTACGTTATATGCCTGTTGCCAAACAACATGGCGGGGGCTATGCGCAACTGAAAGTTCTCACTCAGTCGCGTCTCAGCCAGCACGCCCACGGTGAAGCCCATGTCCCAGCGGTCAACATCTGCCGCCACGAGTGTCTGCTCAGATGTGCCGTCGGCGTAGGTCACCGTCTGCGGTCCTGCGTTAACCAGTTCAAGGTCTTGCCAGTGCGTGCCCACCATTATGCCGAAGTGCATTGGTCTGAGGTCGGTATAGGGGCGGTTTTGCACCCCTCGGTCAAATTGGGCATGCGCCTGAGCGCTCACCGCCAAACATATAGCCAGTAGAAACTTCTTCATATCCTTATAACGATTACCTTGCCGCATTATTGCCAACGATGCGCCTTTGCCGACGGAAAACTTAAAAAAAGAAAAATTTTGCTCATCATTTATAGGTATGTAGTTATAAAGATATATATTTGCAGAGTAATAACAAGTAGGTATCAGAAACTACATATAATAAAATAACAAATAAAACATTAAGACTATGGCTTACGTAATTGGTGACGACTGCATCGCATG
>CAZPNJ010000038.1:5180-12503 GCA_964587765.1 uncultured Prevotella sp. | reverse complement strand
TGAGCCACCCACAAGCCGAGTTTATTGCCACTAAGAGTTGACAGCATTACGCTGTTGTTCTTTTGTATGTCAAGTCCAACGAAGTTGCTTTCAAACTTGTGAGAGTTATTGTGTAACAGGTGTGCACGATGCTCATGCTCTGGATTGATTAGGTTTAACTCAACCATAAGTTGGCAACCATTGCAAATACCAAGACTCAAAGTATCTTTGCGAGCGTAGAACTTATCAAGAGCCTCCTTTGCCTTGGGGTTATATAGGAACGCACCAGCCCAACCCTTAGCAGAGCCAAGCACGTCGGAGTTAGAGAATCCACCACAGAACACAATCATGTTTACGTCTTCAAGCGTTTCGCGACCGCTAATAAGGTCGGTCATCATAACGTCTTTAACGTCAAATCCTGCCAAATATAGCGAGTAAGCCATTTCACGTTCTCCGTTAGTACCTTTCTCGCGAATTATAGCCGCCTTAACGCCAGAAGGTGTGCGACGGTCGGCAGATATGCCATATTGCGACAGCTTACCGGTGAAGCCTTCGCTAAACTTCATCTGTAGTGGTTGTTGCTTGTAGTTTTCGAAGCGCTTTTCTGCACAACCATTGAAACTCTGGTCACGGTCAAGCAAGTAAGAAGTGCCGTACCAAACATCGCGCAAGTGGTCAATGTCAAACGTCAACTGCTTATCTTCTTTCTTTATTACCAACTGACGGTCCTTCTCCACAGGGTAACCAATCTTGGCAAATGCAATGCCCAAATCCTCGAAGTAGTCTTTCAACTCCTGCTTGTGCTCATCGCTAACCTGGATTATTACGCCTGGATTTTCTGCGAACAAAGCCTTTACGAGGTCGTCATTGTCGAGGTCATATAGATTTACGTGCATACCACCTGTGGTGTTAGCGAACATCATTTCAAGCAAAGTAGTAATCATACCGCCCGCACTGATGTCGTGACCAGCCATAATCCAACCACGATTAATGAGTTCTTGAATGGCGTTGAAGCAATCTACGAAATAGTCTGCGCTTTCAACCGTTGGCAAGTCGTCACCAACCTTGCCCAGACTCTGTGCGAATGCACTGCCGCCAAGACGCTGTTCACAGAATGAGAAGTCTATGTAATAAATAGAAGAATTCTTGTCGTTTACCAATACTGGCGAAACAACCTTGCGTATGTCGCTCACTTCGCCGCCACTGGTAACGATGACCGTGCCAGGCGAAACTACTTTCTGACCATTAGGATATTGTTGTGACAAAGACAAGGAGTCCTTACCCGTAGGCACGTTAACGCCGATAGATACGCAGAAATCGCTCAATGCCTGCACTGCGTTATACAGACGTGCGTCTTCGCCCTCTTGCGAACGGCATGGCCACATCCAGTTGGCAGATAGCGAGAGTCCCTCAATACCACCCTCTATCGGAGCCCAAACAATATTGGTAAGCGACTCAGCTACAGACATAACCGAGCCAGCCTCTGGCGAAGCAAGTCCTACCTGTGGAGCGTGTCCCAGAGCGGTAGCAATACCTTTCTTGCCACGATAGTCCAAAGCAACCACACCGCAGTCGCTAAGTGGCAGTTGCACCTGTCCCTGACACTGCTGGCGAGCAATCTTGCCAGTAACCGAACGGTCCACCTTGTTGGTCAGCCAGTCTTTGCAGGCAACAGCCTCCAGTTGTAGCACACGCTCCAAGTATTCATTTATCTTAGATTCATCGTAGGCAACATTCTCATAGTGGCGCTCTACGGTTTTGTCAACCATAACAGTCTTTGGCGAATGTCCAAACATCTGAGCCACGTCAAGGTCGAAAGGTTTCTTGCCATCGCCCTGAACGAACGAGAAGTGAGCATCGCCTGTAGTTTCACCAACTACATACAGCGGAGCTCGTTCGCGCTCAGCAATCTTGCGCACATGTTCTATGTGTTTTTCGTCAATGAGCAATCCCATGCGCTCTTGACTTTCATTTGCAATAATTTCCTTTGCCGAGAGAGTTTTGTCGCCTATCGGCAATTTTGTCATGTCTATTTTGCCGCCACACTCTTCAACAAGTTCAGACAAGCAGTTCAAGTGGCCAGCTGAACCATGGTCGTGAATTGAAACAACTGGGTTGTTGTCTTCCTCTACCAGTGCGCGCACAAGGTTGTATGCTCGCTTCTGCATTTCAGGGTTGGCACGCTGTATTGCATTAAGTTCAATGCCATTGCTGTAGCGTCCTGTGTCAACAGACGAAACTGAGCCACCACCTAAGCCAATACGGTAGTTGTCGCCACCAACCACAACTACCTTGTTGCCTTTTTGAGGTTCTTTTTTCAAACAGTCACGTTTGGTGCCATACCCCACGCCACCAGCGAGCATGATAACTTTGTCGTAAGCCAACTGCTGACCACCTTCTTGGTGTTCAAACGTTAATACAGAACCTGTGATAAGTGGCTGTCCAAACTTGTTGCCAAAGTCGCTCGCACCATTTGATGCCTTTATCAGAATCTGCTCTGGGCTCTGATACAACCATTTGCGAACAGGCAGTATGTCCTCCCAGTCGTGTACTTGCTTGCCATCTTTCTGAAGGCGAGGGTAAGAAGTCATATACACTGCCGTTCCAGCGATAGGCCATGAGCCTACACCACCACCCATACGGTCTCTAATCTCTCCACCTGTACCAGTGGCAGCACCGTTGAATGGCTCTACTGTGGTAGGAAAGTTGTGAGTTTCGGCCTTCAGTGAAATAACGCTCTCAATATCTTTTATGCGGAAATAGTCGCTTGTGCTTTGGTCGGCTGGAGCGAATTGCTCAACAACAGGACCCTGTGCAAAAGCAACATTGTCTTTATATGCAGAAAGAATACGACCAGGGTGTTCCTTTGTGGTTTTCTTTATCATTGCAAAAAGCGAAGAAGGCATTTCTTTGCCATCAATGATAAATGTTCCGCCGAAAATCTTATGGCGACAGTGCTCTGAGTTAATCTGTGCGAAACCGAAAATCTCGCTGTCGGTCAGTGGTCTGCCACACTGCTTCTCTATTTTGTGAAGATACTCAATCTCTTCAGGCGATAATGCCAAACCTTCTTGCTCGTTATATTTTTCAAGGTCTTCAACTTGATGTATTGGCTCAGGTTCATGATTGACAGTGAATATTTCTTGATTCAAACCATCATACATGCGTTGGAGCATTTCATCATATTCGCTGTCTTTTGAGGCTACTGGGAAGTACTCTTCTATACGCGCAATGCCGTTGAGGCTCATATTCTGGGTTATCTCAACGGCATTGGTACTCCAAGGCGTATTCATTTCGCGGCGCGGTCCTACAAAGAAGCCTTCTAAATGGTCGGCATCTTCTAACGTGGCGCCACCGTAAAGCCAACATAGTTCATCGATTTCCTCTCTGGAGAGCTGGTGATTGACTTCTGTCGCAATCACGCTCTTCTGCGGAGTTCTGAAGAAAAGTATCATATCTTTTGTTTATTTAGAATAAATTATTGCGAGTGCAAAGGTAGCTGTTTTTAATTAAAAGAACTACCTTTGTGGGCAAAATAAAAAACTAAAAACATGGATATAGCAGAGTTGTATCAGTTATTTAAACAACATCAGGTGGTAACTACCGACAGTCGTGACTGTCCTGAGGGTAGTTTGTTCTTCGCATTAAAAGGTGATAATTTCGATGGCAATAAGTTTGCAAAGATGGCTCTTGACAAGGGTTGCGCTGTTGCTGTTATTGATGAAAAGCAGTTCGCCGTTGAAGGTGACAACAGATATATTGTTGTTGATAATGTATTAAATACCTTAAAGCAATTAGCCAATTATCATCGTCGCCAACTGGGCACACGCATTATTGGCATAACAGGCACCAACGGCAAGACAACTACCAAAGAACTTGTTTCAACTGTGCTCAGCAAGAAATATAATGTGCTATACACTCTTGGCAATTTCAACAACGAAATAGGCGTACCTAAGACATTGCTACGTCTGAAACCAGAACATGAGATTGCTGTTGTCGAGATGGGAGCAAGTCACCCAGGCGATATTCGTTCGTTGGTAAACGTTGTTGAACCAGACTATGGAATTATAACTAACGTTGGTCGAGCACACCTTCAAGGCTTTGGCTCGTTTGAAGGCGTAATTCGCACCAAAGGCGAACTTTACGATTTTCTGCGCACAAAGCCCAACGCCACAGTGTTTATTCATAACGAGAATGAGCATCTTATGAACATTGCCCACGACCTGAAACTTGTTAAATATGGTACTAACGATGGACTTTATGTAAGTGGCGAGGTTATTGAATGTGCGCCTACGCTTACTTTCCGTTGGCATCAGCAAGGAGGCGAATGGCACACCGTTCACAGTAATCTTATTGGCTCTTACAATATATATAATATGTTGGCTGCAGCGACTATCGGGTTATACTTTGGCGTTAGTGCAGAACTTATAGACGAGGCTTTGGGTGAATATATGCCAAGCAACAACCGTTCGCAACTTACCATTACACCAAGCAACAAGCTTATTGTGGATGCTTATAACGCTAATCCTACCAGTATGCGCGCTGCGCTTGAAAACTTCCGAGATATGCGCGTAGATAACAAGATGGCTATCCTTGGCGATATGCGTGAACTGGGCGATGTCAGCCATGAAGAGCATCAGGCTGTGGTTGATTTCCTGCAAGAAGCTAATATAAATAATGTATGGCTGGTCGGCGAAGAGTTCTACAAAACTGACTGCCCATTTCGCAAGTTCCATAATGTAGAAGAGGTAGAGCAGGCAATAGCTGACAGCAAACCTCACGACAGCTATATACTTATAAAAGGAAGCAATGGTATAAAACTATTTAAACTGCCCGAACTGTTATGACAAAACGTATAGATGCCCTTGATGTACTGCGTGGACTAACCATCGCAGGCATGATAATGGTCAACAACCAGGGTTCAAGAGTTGCATTTCATCAGATGCAACACTCTGTATGGAATGGTCTTACTCTCGCTGACCTTGTGTTTCCGTTCTTTATGTTTATTATGGGTATCTCTACATATCTGTCGTTAGTAAAATCAAAGTTTAAGTATAGCTCAAGCATAATTGTAAAGATACTTAAACGCACTTTAATACTCATACTAATAGGTTTTGCGCTTAATTACTTATCAGCGCCAACATCACCCATTCGCTACATGGGTGTCATGCAACGCCTTGGCATTTGCTATGGAATAACGGCATTACTTGCCATAAGCGTAAACCATAAATACATTAAATATATTGCAACCCTATTGCTTGTCGCTTATGGTGCATTGCTACTGCAATGTAATGGCTATGTAAATGGCAGTGAAAGTCTTTTGCACAGAGTTGATGCCACCTTGTTTGGCACTGTCCACATGTATCACCATGGCGAGGTTGTTGACCCCGAAGGGTTGGTAAGTACACTATCGGCTATTGCCCATGTGCTAATAGGTTTCATGTTTGGCAAAATGTTGTTTGGCGATAAAAGCAAGGCAAAAGTATTTGTCTTTGGATTAGCGTTTATGTGCTTGGGACTTGCACTTACACATTGGCTGCCTATAAACAAACGCATTTGGTCACCATCGTTCGCATTGTTTACATGCGGACTTTGTGCATTGCTACTTTTGCTTTTCATCTGGATTGTTGACGTGAAGCAAAAGCGATGGCTCACCCCATTCTTCCGCTCGTTTGGCGTAAATCCTTTGTTTATGTATGTATTTAGTGAACTTCTCGCCATTGGTTTAGGCGTATTAGTCATAACCTTCAGTGGCGAACCAATGTCTGTCTCACATATCTTTCACGACGCCATACTTGGCTCATTCTTGTCTGAGCGTTGGTGTTCACTCGTTTATTCCATCATCTTTGTCGCTGTTTGCTGGAGCATTGGCTACCCACTTTATAAACATAAGATCTATATAAAGATATAGTTTTTGTGTTTATTATCAGAAAAAATAATAATACGGGTTCAACCATTATATAGTCGCACCCGTATTAATAAATATATAGCGAAATCTATTTGCTATAGATTACTTCTTTTTCTTTTTGTTAATCAATTGGTTCAGTGATACTGATTTTGAAGTTGCTGCTTTAGAAGTGACAGAATTTGTTTGTGCGTTGCCACGATAATACTTCTGGGCTTCAGGTAAGAACTTGTTTTTAATGTCGCTAATGCGCTGAGCGTCTGATGGGTGGTCGCTGAAGATGCTGTTACTACCATTACCCAAAGATGCCATGCGCTGCCAAAACGGAACAGCTTCTGCTGGGTCGTAACCTGCCATTGCTGCGAAAATTAGTCCCATACGGTCAGCCTCAGTTTCGTTTTTGCGACTGTAACCTGAGATGAGTGCTGTGCCACCAATAGATAATGCGCTGTTTAGCAATGTCGAGCCTGTGTTGCCAAGCACTTGACTACCGATAACACTTGCTATATTTGCGCCCATCTGAGTATTAGCGCTCTTGGTCATGTTTTCCTGACTATGGCGAGCCACAGCGTGGGCAACCTCATGTCCGAGTACTATGGCAAGACACGTTTCGTTTTTGGTTACGGGCAAAAGCCCTTCGTAAACGACAATCTTGCCACCTGGCATACACCAAGCGTTAACAGCATTGTTTTGTATCAGATGAAACTCCCATGAGAAGTTTTTTACGTCTTGCGCAAAACCATTATTCTTCAGATAGGTTTCAACGGCATTGGCTATTCTGCTGCCAACACGTTTTACCATAGCATAGTTTGTTTTGTTTGTTGATTCTTTCATCTTGCCAAGCTCTTCGCGATACGACTTTTCGCTTAGCGTGAGTATGTATGAATCAGAGTAATTGGCGTTAATATGCTGCTTACGACCAGTTACAGGCACTATGTTTGTTGTTGTGGCGCACGATGACAATAAAGTAGCAGCCACGAGTGAAAGTAAAACGTTCTTTAGCTTCATAATTAAGATGTCTTTTACATTCTTTCGGGAACTTCAATGCCCAGCAACTGCATACCGTTTTTGATAACCTTTGCCACGTTTGCAGCAATGGCGAGACGCAGTTGCTTTTCTTCCTCAGTGTCAGCATTGAGTATGCTGTAATCGTGATAGAACTGGTTGAACTCTTTGGTAAGCTCGTAGCAGTAGTTGGCTATGCCACTTGGGCTGTAGTCTTTGCCAGCCTGTTCCACGGCAGCACCAAACTCGTTCATCTTCTGAATGAGTTGCACTTCCTTTTCGTTGAGTTTGCAATTAGCGTTAACCAGTTGCTCGTTGTTGATTGCAGCAGAGTCGCCAGCCTTGCGCATGATACTGCGTATGCGAGCGTAGGTGTACTGAATGAATGGACCTGTGTTGCCATTGAAGTCGATGCTCTCAGCAGGGTTGAACAG
>CAZPNJ010000038.1:3288-5170 GCA_964587765.1 uncultured Prevotella sp. | reverse complement strand
ACTTTCAGGATAAAGTATTTCAATGCACCCATACCTACGATGCGAGCAATCTCGTTGCGTTCTTCCTCGCTTATTCCCTCAAGTTTGCTAACCTTGTCGGCGCTGATTTCTTTTGCGCCCTGAATCATTTGTTCAATCAAGTCATCAGCATCAACAACTGTTCCCTCACGGCTCTTCATCTTACCGTTAGGCAGTTCTACCATACCGTAAGAGAAGTGTACCAACTCTTTGCCCCACTTGAAACCCAGACGATCGAGCAGGATAGAGAGAACCTGGAAGTGATAGTTCTGCTCGTTGCCAACAACGTAAATCATCTTGTCAATAGGATAATCGTTGAAGCGCATTGTGGCAGTACCGATGTCCTGTGTCATATAAACACTGGTGCCATCGGCGCGAAGCAGCAGTTTCTGGTCTAAACCGTCCTTTTCAAGGTCAGCCCAAACGCTGTTATCATCTTTGCGGAAGAAAAGACCTTTCTCCAATCCTTCTTCCACCTTTTTCTTACCTACCAGATAGGTGTCACTTTCATAGTAAATCTTGTCAAAGCTAACGCCCAGAGCCTTGTAACTTTCATCGAAGCCAGCATAAACCCATGAGTTCATCTTCTTCCAAAGCGCGCGCACCTCAGGGTCGCCCTGCTCCCATTTTACCAACATGGCGTGAGCTTCCTTTATCAGCGGAGCCTCGTTCTTAGCTTTCTCGGCAGCCTCTTCCTCGCCCATGCCCTCAGTCATGAACTTGTCTTGCAGCTGTTTGCACTCCTCTTTATAGTGCTGGTCAAATGCTACATAGAAGTCGCCAATCAAGTGGTCGCCTTTCTTGCCAGTGCTTTCAGGAGTTGCACCATTGCCCCACTTCTGCCAAGCCAGCATTGACTTGCAGATGTGTATGCCTCGGTCGTTAACAATGTTTGTTTTTACCACCTTGTTGCCGTTAGCCTCCATAATCTTAGCCAACGACCAGCCCAACAGATTGTTGCGCACATGTCCAAGGTGCAAAGGTGTGTTTGTGTTAGGTGAAGAGTATTCAACCATTACAAGTGGCGAATCGTTTGTAACGGGTTTCATTCCGAAATGCTCGTTGGTGTTGATTTCAGCGAGCAGTCCCAGCCATGCCTTTTGTGCGACAACAAGGTTTAGGAATCCGCCAACAACATTGAAGTCGCTCACAGCATCGCAATGTTCTTTCAGATAAGCACCAATCTCGTTTGCAGTTTCATCGGGTTTCTTTCGTGATGTTCTCAACAGTGGGAATGTAACCAACGTAAGGTTGCCCTCAAAGCCCTCTTTTGTTTTCTGCAATGTTATCATTTTCTCTGGCACGTCTGCACCATACAATGATTTAACGGCCTCGATAGCCGATTTGCTTATCTGCTCTTCTATCTTCATAATCTAACTTATTTTCTTATTTCAGTATTAAAATCGCCTGCAAAGGTACAACTTTTTGCGCAATAGTTTGGCTATCTCTTTAAAAAGAAGCGTACTAACAGGAAGTTGACAGGTACGCAAACACAGAACATTGGCACTGGTGCCAACTGTTTGCTTACGCCTAAATACAGGAAAAGGTTGAGTGTGACTATTTGCAGCAAATAGTTTATCAGATGTGAGAAGGCAAAGCCCAACCCATGTTTGGGACTTGCCTTAACCTTAAACGTATAGTGTGTTGAGGCAATAAAGTTAAACACAAAACTTATGGCATAGCCAATGGTCATTGATGCCGATGGCCCTATCCAGTGTATCAATATACAATATATTAGATATTGCAGACCTGTGGCAGCCACTCCCACTATGCCAAATCTGATTATTTCGCCCATTTATTGCCTTTCGAATCTATTACTATTCCTTTCGCATGGCTGCCTACACGCTGTCCACTCAGATTGTAG
>CAZPNJ010000038.1:0-3278 GCA_964587765.1 uncultured Prevotella sp. | reverse complement strand
CTTTTCTTTGCCTTGCCTGGCTAAGGCAACTGAACTGATGCCAGTTGCCTGTAGTGTTGACAAGATTGTTTCTGGAATATCGCTATTCGAAACGACAATCTCGCCATTCTTTATTTGTGCCTTAATACATTTCTCTTTCTTTACGTTCTGACTGAGTGTCTGGCAGCCAGCAGCGCTTATTTTAATCGTTTCATTAGCCTTGGCGAATATGTAAATACAGCAAGAGTCAGCCTCGTCTTGCATTGCCACAACATTGTTGCCACTAATACCAAACTTAATGGTTTCGCCGATAGAATAGTTTATGTCTGCCACAAACTGTGCCGTTGCCTTTGAATCGTTAATTATAGTAGGCTCTTTAAACACAGGCGCAACTGTTGACAGTGACACCTGCGACAGTTTACAGTTAGAACTGATACCACGGAAGTTTGCAAGTAACATGTAATATGTGCCATCTGGGTCGGGTGCTATAACACCGTTCCAACCATTCGTAACATTGTTGGTCAGGGCAACCGTGCGCTCGCTCATCATGCTTGTGGTGTCGGCTGTTATGTTGCTGTAATAAACTATGTTGCGACGGTCAACCATAGAACTTGCACTAACATTGCGCTGCTTGGCTGAGTAAGATGAGTATAACTTGGCAGTATAAATTGAGTTGTTAAGCGAACGGTCGCCAAAAGCGAATGTCTTTTCTCCAGGAACAACTACTCCCAACTGGTTGTCAATGTTTATCCAACGAGAATCAAAGGTGTTCAAAGCTGTGCCATCAAATTGTTTGTAGCCTCCATCGTAATATAGCGTGCGCTTAGTCTTTGTCAATGGGTCAACGCTTATGGCTAAAAGACCTCCACACTCTTTGGTTATAGTTGCTTCCTGCAGAGCATAAACATAGTCGGTGTATAGGATTGCGTTGCCTGGAGTTGTGAACATTGCAAATCGGTTGTTCAGAACGTTGTCGTTGCAGTTAAGAGCTCCGTTCATAACATAGCTGTTGCCCTTCAGGTTATATCTGCCATATATTAAAGATGTGGCGTTAGTAGCTTTGCCCGAAAGGTTATACCAACCTATGTAGTTGCCTGTGTTGTTGGCACGATATGGCACAAGTATCTTGTTCTTGTCAGCACTGTTTGGCGCAAAATATCCTGTGTAACTTTTCAGGCCTTCAGACCAGCTGAAACAAGAGAATCGGTGCTGGTTAGATGCTCTCAGCAGTTTCTGGGTGCTGAAATACTTTGCATCAGAATATTTGTTATTGAAGTCCTCCCATTGGGTTGGCGTAACGTCGGCTGTTGATGCGACTTCGTGCATAAGCCATGTCATCATAACTCTGTGAGCCTCTACGCCCATACGACGAGCGCCCACATCAGCATTCAATAGCCAACTGCCGTCTACCGTGGTAGTCTGGCGCGCCTTAATATATTTGTATGCAAGGTTTTCAAGCATCAGTGCGTCGGGGTCTTTCTCAAAACAAGCCTGTGTAGAGTAACTTGTTATCTGGTCGTACAAGAATAAACTCCAGTCGTTTCCGTTAGGCATAGCCAGTTCGCCATCGGCAAGAGCCAGCCAGTTGAGCACCTCTTTCATAACCTTGTCGTTGTTATGTTTCAGGGCATTGGTCTTCCACTTCTCGTTTTCGCCTTGGAACAACTTCAATGCCAGCGCAGCCTCGCCCAGTTCCTGCATAACCACGTTTTGATAACTTGTGTGGAAATAGTTGTGATTTTGCAAAGTGTAATCGTTGTATAGGTTCTTGCCTTTATACAAATTGGCAACGGTTGTATTGTCGTAGTCAGGGTCTATAATTGTATTGTCTGACGCATCATCTGCCTGTGAGTAGCTGTTTATGGCAAATTCGCGCAGACGCTGATACCATTGTGGCGCAAGTTCATCGTTAGGGAATAGTCCGAGAGTGGCTGCAAGTATGTTTGCTTCCCAACCATTCTCTTCTGCCTTAGTGTCGCCATTGTAACCTGTAGGAATGGTACGTGTCAGTTCATAGTTGCACTCTGCTTTCAGCATTGCTTCTATGTAACCTTTCTGAGCAGTTGTCAGCTTGTCCCATTGGAAGAATGCGCTGTAAGCAACCGACATTGCCCAGAGCGAGCTTTCCCAAACATGGTCGCTTGCACTTACTGAACCCCAATAATTGCCTCCACTGCAAACCTTCAGTTTATTGGCTTTGTGGGTAGAATATGCAAATATCAGAGATTTCAGTGCCATTGCGTCAATATCGTCCCAAGTTACTCCCAATGGTAGCGTAACTTTGCCTTTGCCATATTTTGAGAGGAAGGCGCAAATCATTGACAGGTCAGCGTTTGGGCGTACTCCACGCTCATCGTTAGCCATAGTGTTTTCTCCTTTGAAGCAGCCACAGGCTTCGCCTACGCTGTTGGCATATTCAGCTTCTTGGAAGTCGGCTTTCATGTATTTTGCAAAGTCGGCAAGCATTTGCAACAAGTCGGCTTTCATTGTCGTTTCATCAACAAAAGTGTTTGTTATGACACCTTCAGTAGGACTGCTTACCGAAGTCTCGTTAGGCTCGTCTGGCTCTACATAGTCATCGCTAAGTTTATACAATCTTACGTTGTCTATCATTATGCAACTGCCACCCGAAAGCCATGTTACCTCCATGCCAACATTTACCGATGCAGTGGCTTTCTGTTCAAACGTAGTGCTGACTGTAGTCCATTGCAGATTGGGGAAGTGCGTTGTGCCAGTTCCTTGAACAAATGTTCCTGAAGTGTTGGCTGTACCTGCAAACAACTTGTACGATGATGTTGCAGTATTGGCATAGCCAGTACGCACATCGGCTGTGAGCATATATTTGCCAGCAGGCAGGTTGGCTATGGTTTGCTGCAAGGTTGTTGTGCCAGTACTCCAACCCATGCGCATATAATAGGCCTGATTGCCATCGGCAAGTGTCGTAACAAGTCCGAAGTTATTATCTGTGTAACATTCTTTGGTAACAATCAGACTGGTTACCGATGTTCCGCTTTTTGTCCAGCCCTTAGGGGCAGCCACTCCATATCCACGCAAGCCATCGTTTGAGTTGGTTGTGGCAGTAATGGCAGTTATGTCATCTTGTTCCATTGAAGCATTGCCGACGTAAGTTGCTGTTATGTCAGTCTTGTCGGCAGCTTGTGCTGTGCTAAAGCCGAGGCATAGTGCCATGGCAAGCAATAGTTGTTTGGTGTTCATATCTCTCGGTGTTTTATATTTATCCCTTTATCTGCGAATTGCAGTAGTTCCTTGTCGCCTCGGCTGTCGCCATAGGCTGTCAG